>NZ_JBNUPG010000003.1:0-172842 GCF_050409545.1 Facklamia sp. P12932
ATTGTTTGCGTTTCTGAGTAACTGTCCCGCGTTTCACTTTTGTATGAATGGTCTGTGGTGAACGTCCGAGCAATCGAGCGATTGCACGGTTGGATGGAGGAGGGACTTGTGTTTTATACGCTTCAATCTTCACACGTTCTTCATAAGATAGATGTTTGCCTTTGGGGGATGTGGTACCATATGTTTGAGCCATGTGGAATTTTGAGACAGAGTTTCCACAGAGTTCTTCAACAATTTTGAAGCTTTACGTGTAGAAACACCAGAGACATACCTCTCCAACATGGAAGCGAGCAGAGCCTGTTCATTTCGCTGATAACGCTCAAATACCGTTGGTGAAAATTCACCATTGCGAGTTCTGGACACTTTTAAATCAAGTGTTCCTACACAAGTGGTAAACTCTCGCTCATAATAGCCGTTTTTTGATTTTGACGACTTTTTAAACGTTCATACTCATCGGCTTGAATATATTCTGTTCGTTGGTTTTCCATTAACTGATTAAATACTGTCGTCAAACTATTTTTAGATACCTCCTCTTTTACCGAATAATCAATAATAATTTGAACCACTTCGCTGTTCAGTGTAAAATGTACTTGGGTCATGTAAAGTCCTTTTGGATATGTTTTGGAGTAAAAACATTGTACCGTAAAAGGAGCTTTATATGGCTCTTTATCTTTTACACAATTATATGGACTTTATCCGAATAACTCTAATATTGATATAGGTTCTTTAGAACTCTTTGAGAATGTAGCCTATGTCATGGCAAGACATGGGGATAAGACGGTAGAAGACAGTCCAGAGGAATGGTTAGATAATTTTTCTACTTTTTCTATTTATCAAATCCTATCCCAGCTAATAAAATTGTGGGGATTATATATTAAGATGGAAAAATATCTAAAAAGTAAGACCAATGACCACCCCCTTATTTTTATTAAGAGCAGTGGAACGTGGTCTTTCTGTTTTTGATTTAGATTTACTCACCATTGGACTTATAACTGATATGGACACAGAAAAAACTAACGATGAGTGGAAAGATAAGCAAGTAGTTACACAGGAGGACTTCGATAAACTTTAAATGTATAGACATAGTGTTGACGTATTTGATATAATTAAGCAAAAGGAGGAGTCAATTATGGCTAAGTCAGCAAACCTAAATATAAGGATGAAACCGGAAATTAAAGAAAGGGCGGAGGAGATACTGAAAACCTTGGGCATACCTCCATCAAATGCAGTGGATATGTTTTATAGGCAGATTATTCTTAATAAAGGCTTACCTTTTGATGTAAAATTACCGGATGTAAAACTTGTTGATATTTTTGACATCTCAAGGGATGAATTAAACAAGATGCTAATGGAAGGGATAAATGATTTAAAAGATGGGAAATATGAAAATGTGGATGAGGCTTTTAAATCAATTTACGATCAATTATGAGCAAATATACTATTGTAGTATCATCTAGAGCCAAAAAAGACATCATTGAAATATATGAGTATATTTCTGCAAACTTGAATTCTGATTTATCCGCATTAAGGTTAATAAAGAAAATAGAAGAGTCTATAAGAGGGCTTGATGAAATGCCTGAAAGATTTAGAAGGTATAGAGATGAAGACTTAGATAAAGAGAATATAAGAATTTGTCCCGTAAAAAACTATCTTATTTTCTACCGAGTAAATAATGGAGAAAAGCTAGTAGAAATAATCCGTGTTCTGTATTCAAGAAGAAATTACGAAGATATTTTATAAAGCACCTATCAAAAAGGGAGGTGCTTTTTTGATGCCTAAAATTAAGGAGATGATATATTGGCAAATAGAATAAAGAAAATAACGGTATAAATCGGTGGAGATACGACCAAATTACAGGCTGCATTAAAATAAGTAAATATCTTTAACGATATGAATCAATCAACGTTGGTAAGTGTTTAAATTAATAATAAATACTTGAATCAGCTTTTGAAAGGAGAGTAACTTTGTCACAACAATTGACTTTAATAGAGTGGGTTGGTAATCTTAGTTTGAAAAAAATAATGAGGGGCTTAATCAATGAATAAAAAATTTTTAATAGCATCAATGGCCGTTTTGTCTGCATCCGTTTTTACTAGCACTGGACTTGCTAAAGGAATGGCACAAGACGAAAAGCGTACAGTAACGATTTATTCCAATACTTATTATGACGATGCGCGTACGGCTCGGCTTGTCGAATTAGCTGAAGCTGAAGGCTTTTACTTGGAAATGGTAACCGCTCCGGGGGGAGATACTTACAATCGGCTACTGGCTGAGGCAAACGATCCACAAGCGGATGTGATTATTGGGATGGATGAAGCCAACTGGTTAAATGTACAAGAGCAAGTTGATTTACATGCTTTTGAACCAGTTTGGGCCGAAAACGTACCCGAAGAAATTATCATCGGCAAGGGTGAATTTTATCCTTTTGCTGAAGCGTATATTTTTGGGATGTACAATCCTGAATTTATAAACCAAGAAGATGCTGTAAAAACATTGGAAGCGTTAGGCCAAGAAGAGGCGTTGAAGAATAAGTACCGTATTCCGTCGGATTTAGCAGGTTCAACCAACCAAAAAATTATTCTTTCCATGCTAATGCAATACCGCGATGATGAAGGAGAACTTGGAATTTCTGAAGAAGGGTGGCAAAAAGTTGCGGCTTATATCAATAATGGCTACCAAGCACGTGAAGGGGAAGACCAATGGGTGCTTTTCCAAGAAGGCACAACCCCTTATAACTACTATCATATTTCAGGGACTGCGCTTGCCTTAGAAGAGTACGATGGCTTAGCATTAGAGCCAATCGTTCCAACATACGGTATTTTTTCCATGACTGAACAAATCGGGATTTTAGATAAGGGAGAAGAGTATGATTATTCAGCGGCTGAAGATTTCGTAAACTGGTACGGCTCTGATGAAGTGCAAAAAGTTTTTGCTGAAGAATTTGGCTTCTTACCGGTGACGGAAGGTGGCCAAGAAGTGCTTTCCGAACCCCTAAAAGCATTATTAGATAAAATGGTCCGTATGGATGTTGACTGGGATTTCTACCGTCAGAATGTAGATAGTTGGGTAGAAAAATTAGAACTGGAATATATGCCATAAGATCATTCTCGCCAAGTCCTCATCCTCATTTCGAGGCTGAGGCTTTTTGTTTTCTTATTCAATAAAGGAGTGGGCTTATGCTTAAATTAGAATCAATCGAAATTCGTTATGGAGACTTTGCCGCGGTCAAGGGTGTTAATTTATCAATAAATAAAGGAGAATTTTTTACTTTATTGGGTCCTTCCGGTTGTGGAAAAACAACCACCCTTCGCGCCATTGCAGGCTTAACATTACCGAGTCATGGTAAAATTTTATTAAATGAACAAGACATAAGCTATCAACCAGCTGAAAAAAGAAATATCGGCATGGTGTTTCAATCCTACGCTTTATTTCCGACGATGACTGTCTTTGATAACATTGCTTATGGTTTAAAAGTAGCGAAGGTGAATCGTGAAGAAATTAAACAAAGAGTAGCCGAACAAGCGCAATTAGTCGACCTCGACACCACCCTTTTAATTAAAAATGTTTCCCAGTTATCAGGTGGACAGCAACAGCGTGTGGCGATAGCAAGAACGTTAGTTACTGAACCGGATTTAATTTTATTTGATGAACCCTTATCCAATTTGGATGCAAAATTACGCGAACAGTTGAGAGGGGAGCTGAAAGCTATCCAAGCGCGTACAAATCTTACAGCTGTTTATGTTACGCACGATCAACGCGAAGCTTTAGAATTATCAGACCGAATAGCTGTTTTTAATAAGGGGGAAATTCAGCAAGTGGGAACGCCAAGTGAAATTTATAATCGGTCAGAAACAGAATTTGTCTGTAATTTTGTCGGAGATGTCAATTTTCTTTCAGAAAATTTAGTAGAATGGCTGAACCGTCAAAGCGATTTCAAATTCGATCGATCGAAGCGTCATTATATTCGTCCAGAGAACTTGCATGTGAACAGATATCCTTCTGACAATTTAAGTTTTACGACGACCCTTACGAATAAAATCTTTCAAGGAGATGTTATTCTATACGAAGTTGAAGCGGGACCGTCAACACTTCGTTTTATGACGCTCAACCAAACATTGAACACCTTTCAGCCTGGCAATTCTGTGACCCTATCTTTAGATACAGCAAGCATTTTATCCTATGAAAAAGGTGAGAGCTAATGCCAAAAATATCTAATAAAAAGGTGACTCATCTATTCTTCTATACTTTTATCATTTGGCTAGTTATTACCTTTATTATCTATCCAATTAGTGTTGTTTTCACCAATAGTTTACTAGTGGGTGGCAACCTTGATTTTTCTTCAATTGAGAAAGTGTTAACGTCCAAACGCGCCATGCAATCGATAAAAAATTCCTTTGTTTTAGCTGTTTCTTTGGCTGTATCAGTGAATTTCTTAGGCGTGTTTTTAGTTCTAGTCACGGATTATTTTGAGATAAGCGGGGCAAGATTCTTGAAGATGGGCTACATGACCACCCTGTTAATGGGTGGAATTGTCATGAACTTTGGCTATCTACTTGTTTATGGAAAGAATGGGTTTTTGACCAAGTTATTAATGGAGGTCTTGCCCAATTTAGATCCTTATTGGTTTGAAGGATTTGGAGCTGTTTTCTTTGTAATGACTTTCGGCACCACTCATATTTATATGCTTTTCTTATCGTCCGCTATCCGATCGGTTGATTTTAACTTGATTGAAGCAGCCAAGTTGATGGGATCAAGCCCTAGTTATATTTTGAAAACGGTTGTTTTACCAACACTTAAGCCGGTAATTATAACGCTGACTATTATGACCTTCCAAACAGGCTTGGCAGCTTTTTCGGCACCAGTTATGGTAGGAGGGAAGACGTTTCAGACGATTAGTCCATTAATTTTAACCTTTGCTAATCGGCCTGCTTCTAGGGACTTAGCGTCCATTCTATCGATCTTTCTAGGCTTCACCCAAATTTTTTTACTATATAGTATGACTCGTAACGAACACCGCCTGCGTTACTTATCTCTGTCAAAGACGCAAGCTCGCTTGCAAAAGCAAAAAATTCAGTCGCCTATCTGGAATGCAGTAATTCATGTGCTAGCTTATCTTATATTGATAATTTATTCCTTACCGCTCGTGGCTTTAATCATCGCTTCTTTTTCAAAATCTCAAGCCCTACGATCTGCTAATCTTTCACTTGGTCAGTTAACTTTAGATAATTATGTCAAGGTTTTTTCACTGAGTGACAACCTTCAACCCATTGTGACCTCCATTCTTTATTCATTAATTGCTGCACTGGCAGCCGTTTTTCTAATGGCTATTGTTGCTCGCAAGCTTCACCGTGGGCAACTAAAATTTTTCACGCCTCTTTTAGAATACGTCTTTTATATTCCTTGGTTGATTCCAGGGATACTGTTGGTAGTGGGGTATCTGATGGCTTATGATCGGCCTTCCTTTTTATTAGGAGGACATTCAGTAATCGGATCTTGGTGGATTTTACCCATAACTTATATGGTAGTTTCCCTTCCTAATTCCTTGAGGTATTTGAAGGCAGCTTATTATGGATTGGATAATCAATTAGAAGATGCTTCGGTCCTATTAGGAGCTTCATCAGGGTACACCTTTAGAAAGATTGTGTTACCAGTTATCCTACCGACTATCCTAGCACTTATAGCCATTCATTTTAATCGTCTAGTCGATGATTTTGATCTCTCAGTCTTTTTATATCAACCCTCCCAGCCTACTTTAGGTATTGTGATCCGTCGTAATGCGAACGCAGACACTAACAGTGACGCTCAAGCAATTAATGCGGTTTATTCCGTCTTTTTAATGGGGATAAAGGGACTCGCGTTGTATTTCATATATGGTCGGGGAAATCGCTTAGCTGAGGAAAGAAGAGGGAAATAAACCCTAAGGAATCGTCTGTTATTAAAATAAAAAAATTAAATAAAATAAAAACGCCACCTTCAAAAGAAAGCCCCTTTACAAATAAAAATAACCATTCTTTCTTTGTGAAGAGAGTGGAGAAATAAACGCGGTACAACTTATTCCATAGTGGCATAAACTGCATCACTTGAACCGTTAAAAGTAAAACGGTTATAATTTCTCTAACCGATAAGTTTGTGATAGTCGGTGCATTAAATTTTAAAGGAGATGATTGTATGAATTGTCCTCAATGTGGTAACGAAATGTTAAAAGGGAGTTTATTAGGAGATCGCTATGCGATTAAGTGGCAGCCCGACGATAAAAAATTAGTCGGTGGTATATTTGCTAGCGGAGGATTCGCTTTAAAGAGTAATGGTTCTTTCTTAAGTCGCCCTAAAGCAGAGGCTTTTGTTTGTGAAAACTGTGAATTATTAACCGTCGATCTAAAAACGCAACGTAAAAAATAATAAGCTCTTAAAATAGCTGGAAAGGCTTGAATTTTCAAGTCTTTTTTTATTAATCAGGGGAAAAATGTTTTAAGACCTCTTGTTAAATTCGCTTGCTTTCTTATTAGTTATTTTATTCGTGTACTTTCGTGAATCGATTTTTATTCATCGCTAACAGGGTTCGCGAGTGAGCAATTGTTCAATGGAACGTTTCAAGAGGTGTTTTCTTTTACTAATTCATTTGGTAGAAAGTTCTTGTTGCTGGCTAATCAGTGTCGGATAATAGCTGTTTTAATTAAAAGGATGAAGGGAAACCGAAGTGATTAATTTTTAAGTATGGTTGAAGATAAGCATAATAATTAACTATTGAGGAGGAACATGCTATGCTAAAGATATAAAGCAATGGTGAGAAAAACCTTGCTTTAAAAGCAAAAAATAGGAGGAAATCGTATGGAGAAAAAGGTGTTTGATCTATTAAATAAAGTGGTTGCTACACAAGGTGTTTTCTATACTCGGCTGCATCAATTTCATTGGTATGTAAGCGGAACACGTTTTTTCACACTGCATGAAAAGTTTGAAGAATTGTATGATCAGGTGACAGCTGATATGGATGAGGTTGCTGAACGTTTATTAGCTATTGGTGGTCAGCCATATGCCACTTTAACAGAATTTATTGAACATTCTGTTATTAAAGAAAGTACTAGTGATCAAGCATTATCACAAGATCAAATGGTAGAAGCGATTGTCAACGATTATAGAACATTAATTGCTTTGTATGATGAAGGTATTCACTTAACCGATGAAGCAGAAGACTTTCCATCAAATGATATGCTCATTGCTTTAAAATCCGAGGCTGAAAAAACAATTTGGATGTTAAATGCTTACTTAGATAAAAGTGCTAATGAAAAATAGTCATAACATCTCCCTCCGTTATAAGAGGGAGTTTTTTTGTTCAGTGAATTCTTTTTAAGAAGATTGTTTAAGTGTATTGGCGTATTTTTCTATTTAAAGCTTAATAAAAGATTTAAAAAAGAAGTATTATCCATTTGGACAATACTTCTTTTCAAATGTTAATGAAAGTGTTTTACTTATTTTTTAACGATGAATCGCTCTTCTACTGGTTGGAACTCTTTAGGGCCAGCTGGTGAACCGATTTCGCCAAATGGCATTTGAGCGACTAATTCCCAGTCTCTAGAAATGCCATAAGTTTCATAAACTTTTTCATCAATCACACCATTATAGTGTTGTAAGGAAGCACCTAAATGTTTCTCAGCAAAAGCAGTCCATACATTAAATTGATGCATAGCATTAGTATGTTGAGCCCAAGTAGGGAATCCATCAGCAAAGATAGGGAATTGTTCTTGCAAACCTTTAACGACTGTCTTATCTTCGAAGAAGAGAACGGTTCCGTATGCATTTTTGAACATATCCATTTTTTGTTGTGTTCCTGTGAAATCAGCATCTCCCATCATCTCTTTTAAAGACTCTGTAGTTAAATCCCAAAGTTGTTTGTGGTTATCGTTTAATAGTAAAACGATACGTGTACTTTGTGAGTTGAAAGCTGAAGGTGTAAATTTAATTACATCTGCAATGATACTTTCAATTTCTGAGTCACTGATTGGTGATGCAGCCTTCAAATCGTAAATTGAGCGTCTTTTCTCAATCATGTCTAAAAAGTTTTCTTTTGGTTCTTTACTAAATAATCCCATTTATTTCACTCCTAAATCTAATTTGTAATTACTCTAATCAGATACACTCAAAGCTTAGTTTTCGTATATCTCTATTTTTAAGTATACACTATTCTTAACAAATAGCAAGTATAAGTTTCAAATTTTTTCTAAAGTTACTAAAAGTTTTGATCGATTGGAGTTATTTGTTGCTATCTAATCAAGAGATGGCAGACATCTGTCTCTTAGTTGCTTTTTAATCCTTTGCAACAAACATCTAGTTGTGACTCTTGTAAAACTGAATTAGTATGAAAGAATATAATCCTTTATAATGAAAGGGTATACATACTCAATAGGTATGCATTTAGACCACTTATAACTTGATGAGATACAAAAAAGGAGATCATAAATCTATGTACCAAGTAATCAACCAATTGCAAGAGAGGAATTTTGCTAAGAAAATAAGTCAAAGTGAAAAAGTTGTACTGGATTATTTAGAGAATCATTTTGCATCAATTCCCAATCAAACCGTGTTAAAAATTGCCCAAGAGACTTATACCTCACAAGCGACAATAAACCGAACGTGTAAGTTGTTAGGCTTTAAAGGGTTCAGTGAACTTAAATATGCGGTACAAGCAGACATCAATTTACAAAAACGTAAAGCACATTCAGGATTGACCACTACTGAAAGTGCTGTGGATCTGATTGACTTTGCAAGTTTGGCTGATTTAGCAGGGGCTATCTATACCCATCGCCACCACTTAATGCTCTTTGGTCTAGGGGCTTCCGGGGTCACCGCACGCTACATGGCAAGGCAGTTGATTTATTTAGGCATTCCGGTGGTGATTATTTCTGAAATCAAAATGTTGGAGCATTTTCACAATTATAGCCTATTAGTACTTTCATCTTCAGGTGAAACACAGCGCTGCTTGCAAGTTATTGAGAAAGCCAAAGCAAAAAAAATGACGGTCTTTGCGATAACCAAAAAGGATTCTTCAGTCATGAAGGCCAGTAAATTAAGCTTTTATCATGACGTTCAAGTGAATTTATTAGACGGTTTGTCAAGGGAACAGCAAGTGCATATGATTTTAATGGTCAATGAAACAATTAACTACCTCAAATCAAACTATTTGAAGTTAGTTAAATAAGCTTTTTAACAAAGTGGCCATTTGTGGATAATTATCCGTCCACTTGGAGCCATCCGTCTTATGTAAGCGCTATAATACAAAAGAAGTAAATTAAGAATATAAGAGAGGAGGAAGAATGAATCATTAGGTAGAAAAGAGACAGGGTTTCTACTGCAAGACACGACCGGTAACACTAGAAACTATAAAAGAGAGGATGTTGTCAATTGAAAAATTTTAGAAAGAATTTTCAAAGTTTTGGCAAATCTCTGTTATTCCCAATTAGTTTGCTTTCATTCATGGCAATCTTTCTGGGGCTATCAGCTGCTTTACAAAACGAAAATATAATCCGTTACGTGCCTTTTTTAGGGAACGAGATTTTACAAAACATTTTTGGCATGATTCGTAAGTTATCCGCGTTACCATTTGGGTACTTACCTATTTTATTTGCTATGTCGATTCCATTAGGAATGGTTAGAAGAGATAAGGAAGTAGCCGTTTATTCAGGGGCAGTAGGATATATTGCTATGCTGATTGGGATGACGTATGTATTACAACTTCAAGGCTTAACTCCGGACACAACGTCAATTAATTATTTAATGGAAACAGAGGGCTTGTCTCAAGTCGATGCCACTGTACAGAATTCCTTATTTACTCGTACGCTAGGCCTCTTTGTATATAATACCAATGTTATCGGTGGTATTATTGCCGGTTTGATGGGTGTCTTCTTACATAATAAATACCGTAACACTGAATTACATCAATCCCTTACTTTCTATAGTGGGAAACGTTTTGTACCAATTGTCGTAGCCATCGTGATGGCGATAGTCGGTGCCTTGTTAACCATCGTATGGCCTTTGGTAAATCAACTTATTATTGCTTTAGGTGGACTTATCAGCGAAACGGGCTCTTTGGGAATCTTTTTATATGGAATGATCGAAAAACTGATGATTCCAACGGGGTTGCACCATGTACTCAACCAGACTTTCCGTTTCACCGCCTTGGGTGGGATTGAAAATATCAATGGTGAATCACTGGTCGGAGCCCTTCAAATTTATCTCTATCAATTAGACAACGGTCTTCCTTTTTCAACGGATGCAACAGCCTTCCTCGCTCAAGGTAAGATCTTGCAGATGGTATTCGGTATGCCGGCAGCTGTTTTAGCGATGTATCATATGGCTCTACCAGAAAAAAGAGACCGTTTATTGAAATTCTTTATTCCAGGTGTCACTGCGGTGATTTTAACTGGGATTACCGAACCGATTGAATTCTCATTTATCTTTATTTCACCAATCTTGTGGGTAGTGAATTCAATATTTGCAGGAATTGCCTTCTTAATTCCAGCCTTATTAGATGTGGCTATCGGAAATGTTCAAGGGGGAATCATCGATTGGTTCGTCTTTGGGGTACTGCAAGGTGCTGAAACGAAATGGTATATTTATCTCATTGCCGGACCCATCTTCTTCGCCGTTTATTATTTCACTTTCAAATATATTATCACCCGACTTAATATCATGACCTTAGGTCGTCAAGCCAGTGATTTTGTTGAAGAAGAAGTTGACGGTAATGCGGAGGTAGATATTACGGAAGCGAATCGTTTAACCGCGCAAAATATTGTCAATGGCTTAGGAGGCGTTGATAATATTACTGATGTTGATAATTGCATCAGTCGTTTACGTGTGGAAGTCAAAGACAGTTCGTTAATTGATGAAAGTTTACTTAACCGGACCCAACCCAATGGTATTATCAAACCAGATGACCATACCATCCATGTGGTTTACGGCGGAAGAATTACACAAATGCGTAACATCGTTGACGATTACATTTATAATCGTAAAGATCAAAAAATACAAAAGGAGACCGCAGAAAATGAAAAAAAATAATATAGTGGTTGTCGGTGGCGGATCTACTTGGACACCGGGTATTTTAAAAGCAATGACTAAACATCTGGATAAGTTTCCGATTAACAAATTGGTGCTTTATGATATTGATGAGAAACGGCAAGCAGTGATTGGGGAATTTGGCAAAATACTCTTTAGAGAAGAAGCACCAGAGGTAGACTTTAGCTATACGACAGATAAAAAAGAAGCGTATTCAAATGTGGATTTTGTCTTCTGTCAAATGCGGACAGGTGGCTACGATATGCGTGATCGCGATGAAAAAATTCCACTTCAACTCGGTGTCATTGGCCAAGAAACGTGTGGGCCGGGTGGATTTGCCTATGGTATGCGATCAATTAGAGATATGGAAGAAATGGTAAATGATGTGCGCCATTACAGTCCGGATGCATGGATCCTTAACTATACAAACCCAGCGGCAATTGTAGCTCTAGCATTAGATAAAATCTTCCCAGAAGAGGATAAAATTCTAAATATTTGTGATCAACCCGTCAACCTCTTACGTTCTTTCGGTAAGCTCTTAGACTACGATGCAGATAAATTTGAACCGGTTTATTTTGGTCTTAATCACTTTGGTTGGTTTACCCATCTTTACGATGAATTTGGTAAGGATCGCGCACCAGAACTAAAAGAAATGATTCTTAATGGGGGCTTTCGACCAGTGGATGCTGAACAGCGTGACCAATCATGGTTGGATACCTATGCAATGGTGGAAGATATGTTGCGAGACTTCCCAGATTATCTACCCAACACCTATTTACAATATTACCTCTATCCAGATGCTAAATTAGCTAAACTAGATCCAAATTGGACTCGTAGTGATGAGGTGCGAAATGGGCGCGAGAAAAAAGTCTTTACTGAATGTCGTCGTATTATTAAGAATGGCACAGCAAAAGATTCAGATATCGTGCATAATGATGCGCACGGAGACATGATTGTTGAAGTCGCTGCTTCGATTGCCAACAATTTAAGGAAGACTTTTGTAGTTATAGTCCGTAACGAAGGAATTGTTGCGAACTTACCGGATGATTGCATGATTGAGGTCGCTGCTTCACTAGGAGTCAATGGTCCACGACCTTACGCAGTAGGAAAAGTAGGAACATTCTATAAAGGCATGATCGAAGGGCAACACGCCTTTGAACAATTAACGGTCGAAGCCTACCTTGAAGAATCTTATGATAAGGCCTTACAAGCACTTACTTTAAATCGTACGGTTGTCGATGCCAAAAAGGCGCGTCAAGTCTTGGATGCTTTGATTGAAGCCAACAAAGAATATTGGCCGACTTTAAAATAAAGAGGGATACGACGTAAGAGTTATGCTTACGTCGTTTTTCTAAATAAGGAGAAGGTGTTTAATGAAGATATTAGCAGCAATCGATTCCTTTAAAGGATCAATGACTAGTGAACAAGCCAATTTATGCGTTAAAGATGCTTTACCTAATCATTCAGTCACCTGCTTTCCAATTGCAGACGGCGGTGAGGGAACAGTGGATGCCTTTGTATCGGTATTAAAAGGGGAATATATTACACAAACCATCAAGGGTGTTGATGGTAAGGCATTTAATGGAAAATGGGGATGGATTGAGCAGGAAAAATTAGCCATTATAGAAGTAGCACAAGGAGCAGGTATTATTCATGCCGACCCTAAAAACTTAGACCCTACGCGCCATACTAGCTATGGGGTAGGTCAACAACTGATACAAGCACTTGATTTTGGTGCTGAAAGGATTATTCTTGGTTTAGGTGGTAGTGCGACCGTTGACGGAGGAATGGGCTTACTTCAAGCGCTAGGCTTAAAATTTTTTGATAGCCACCAGCAAGAGTTGCCCATTTTACCTGTAGAGTTGAATCGAGTAGCAAGTATGGATCCGTCAGGTATCGATCGACGGATGAAGCAGGTTGATTTAATACTTGCCTCTGATGTAAATAATCCCTTAATAGGTCCTAAAGGAGCAAGCTATGTCTTTGGGCCACAAAAAGGCTTAGCTACTAAAGACCTTCCTACTTATGATGCTTCGATGAAAAATTACGCCGACCTATTGTTAGAGGCCACAAAAAAAGACTATCGACATTTAGAAGGGGCCGGAGCAGCAGGAGGGATAGGTTTTGCCTTATCGACCTTTTTTGGAGCCAAATTTAGAAATGGGCTTTTCTTATTAGCTGAAAAAGGGAACCTTGACGCATTGATTAAAGAAGCCGATCTGATTATAACTGGTGAAGGTAGATTCGATGATCAGTCCCTCAGTGGCAAAGTACCTATTGGTATCAGTCGCTTGGCTAAAAAGTATCAGGTACCCGTCTTGTTATTTGCTGGACAGATTGATAGTCAACAAGTTGCCCTTCCTGAAGAAAACTTATTCGCCTTAATACCTATTGTTGATCGCCCTATGGAATTGGAGCGAGCAATGGAATTGAGTCAACAACTGTTAACCAAAGCTGTGGAGAGGACGATCAATCTGATTGAGTTCGCTCAAAAAAATAAGCTGGTTTGCTTATAAAATGAAAGGTTTTAATAGAAAAAGACTGTCAAAAAGGATGTTCTTTTAAGGTTATTTTAAAAAAGTTGAAAGCGTTCTTACAATTTTATATACTTAATTAGCGTTAGAAATTTAGTATGATTGTGTATTGCATGCGAATAACTCAGTTAAAAATATTTTTCTGGGGGAATGGGATGCTTTCTACAAAATTGTTTGTTGTTTTCTTAATATTTCTTTTAGTTTTAATGATGGTTGCGATTTATCAATGGTATAAAGAAAAAGATCCTTACAAGAGAACAATTAATAAGCGTATCAGTATTATTTTAATAATAATTAATTTACTCGCTTTTCTTCCTTTTATTGCATATTTGTTTCATAAATTCTAAAAGGAGACCTTATTAAAAAATAAAGGTCGTCTTATTAGGGCAATTGAATGTTAAATAATCTTAAAACAGATTTTTAATCTATGTTTGACCGTTGGGGGGCTCAAGAATTTGAGTCTTCTTAATAGGACGCAGGTATTGTCTAATATAAAGATTTCAACTCAAATCATAAGTAATAGGTTAACCAACTCCATTGTTAGTGTTCGGTCAATAATAAAGAGTGTCATTCAATATCAAGGATCAGTTAGGGCACAAAATAATTAAAATTTAAACCATTAACTATACGTTTTGTTTGCACTCTGTGATATACTATCTTAAAAAGGAGGTTGTTCAAATGATTCATTATACGTCAACAGATTTAGGGACCAATGTTTCAGAAGAAGAAGTGATTAATCAAATCAAACAAGCCACTAAACCTATTCGTTTCACCCATTGGGAAGGGATGGGTACTCCCATTCATAATCAAGAAATTTCGAAAGAAGAAGCCATTGAAATTATAAGAAATGAACACACAACATTGATTACGGAAAATGATAAAATCATTAATGTGCAGACCTTTGAGGCATATAATAGACCCTAATTCTTCAAATCAATGCAGTCTTTAATTGGAACGATTGATGCGACGGTTTAAACAATAAAAGTCTGGTGGTTTAAAAGTTAAATAAATAGGGCTGAGGATAAGACAACTTTATCTTCAGCCCTATTTATTTATCTTACATTAAGTTTTATATAATTCTAAGATTGATTTCATTATTTTACACAAAATTCTGGACAGGATTAAACGCTAGATGCTCAATTTTTTATGGTCTGTAAGCATCCCTTTAGGGGGTTCAAACAGTCCTGTGCTAAACTATTACTAAAGAGAGATGGAATCTTTCCAGTACTAGAAAATAAAAGGAGTGTTTGATATGAAAGCCATTGTTATCAATCAATACGGCGATACCGATCAATTTGTAGAAGCCAATCTACCTAAACCGCAGCTTAAAGACAATCAAGTTTTAATTGAATTGCATGCCACATCCATCAACCGCTTTGATACCAAGGTGCGAAGAGGTGAGATGGCTGAAGTAATTTCTTTTGACTTTCCCATTATTTTGGGACTGGATGCTGCCGGAGTAGTGGTGGAGATAGGTAAAGATGTTACTCAATTCAAAGTGGGGGATGAAGTCTTTGCCAATTCCTCTTTAAAAAGTGGAACCTACACTGAGTATGTGGCGGTTAAGGAGAGTTTAGTTGCCCATAAGCCAAAAAATATAACATTTAAAGAAGCGGCCGCTGTTCCAATGGTGGGTCTAACTGCTTGGCAAGCCATGGTGGAGTTTGGTCGAGTTAAAGAAGGTGACCGCGTGCTGATTCATGCCGGTTCGGGTGGTGTAGGCAGCTTTGCTATTCAAATCGCTAAAAGTTTTGGTGCATATGTTTATTCAACAGCCAGTGGTAAGAATGAAGACATGCTTAAAAAGCTGGGCGTTGATAGCTTCATTAATTATAAAACCACTGATTTTGCTGAGGTGGCTAAAGACTTAGACTTAGTCTTAGATACCTTGGGTGGCGAAACACTAGCTAAAAGTTTGGCTCTCGTAAAGGACGGCGGACGAATTGTTTCTACCGTGGGTCAAGCCGACCAGGAAAAAGCTAAAGCAAGAAACATTACGGTTGAAGCTCTTGCGGCCAAATCGAATGGAAACCACTTAGCCAAACTAGCTGAGTTAATTGAAAAGGGCCAAGTTAAACCTTATATCGGGCATGAATTCCCATTGACGGCTCATGGCTTAAGTGAGGCTCATAAAATCAGTGAAAGCCACCATGCTAAGGGTAAAATAGTGATTGTCATTAAATAAGGCCAATAGCTTTCTTCAAATGGGAGAAGTACAGCTGACGTTGGCATCTCACTGTTTTTTGAGCGATGCTGATGGCAAATAAATATTTTATGAGCGTTGAAATAAAAAATAGCAATTTTGATTCAAAACACCTTAGCAAACTATCAAAAGCAAACGCTATCAATCAGAGTTTTGTTGATTCTGCACAACTATCCGGACTTCGTTTCATGTAATTTATTGTTGTTTTATAAAAGTGTAAATGTTATACTTTATTTACTTTATAAAGCGCTTTAAAGTTAAAATTTTATTAGAAACGGAGAATACACATGAATGAAACAATGCAAATTGCCAATAGTTTGGTGATGTGGATTTTAGCGATTATTATTGTATCAACTGTAATCATTCAATCCTTTATTTTTTATCGTCTTGCAAAGAATCACGTTAAAAACACTAATTTATTAAGTAATGAAGAGGTAAAGAAATCATTTAAAATTGGAATTATAGGAACGATTGGTCCAGCTTTTGCTGTTTTTGCGGTAGCCATCGCCTTAATTTCTCGGATTGGAGGACCAATTACCTTCGCAAGAATAGGAATTATCGGATCGGCTGCTTTTGAAATTATTTCAGCTCAGATAGGTAGTGGGGGAACTGCTGGTACAGCAGAGTTTATGCCTAAGATGTTATCTGCTGCTGCTTGGGTTATGACTTTAGGAGGAGCAGGATGGCTGGTTGTGGTCTTCTTTGCTACTAAAAGAATAGATGGTATCCAAGAAAAAATGAAAAAAGCCAACCCTTTAACCATCGCTTACATGTCTGTCTTTGCACCTTTTATTATCTTTTTCACCCTAGGTTATAAAGAAGTCATCAATAAGGGAATTTTACAAGAAAACTCTTCGATTGCTCCTATGGCGGCATTAATTGCCGGAGGTTTAGCCACTGTTGCTATTAATAAAATCGTTGAAAAAGATCGTTCTAAAAAGTGGTTGAAGGAATGGTCTATGGGTTTTTCAGTTATTGCTGCAATGATTGTTGGAAGCATATTAAGTTAAGGAGAGAAAAATGGAAAATAATAAAAATTTATCAAGTAATTTTCAAAAGTCCATACATTTTTGGGGAAGGGTAACAATCGCAATTGCATTAATTTCAACTTTAATGATTCCCTCCTACTTAACCTTTGTATTAGGTCATTATCCTGACATTGCAGATATCATTTCTGGATTAATTTCGATTGTTGGGTTCGTGGGAGTTATTTGGTTCGTAGAGCCGATATCCTATTTCCCCACTCTTGGTCCAGCGGGTACTTATATGTCATTTTTATCTGGTAATATTGGGAATATGCGTATGCCAGTTATCGCTGCTACACAAGACGCTCTTGATTTAAAACCAGGATCTGAACAGGCTGAAGTAGCTGGGATATTTGCTATTATTTCTTCAACACTTACAAATCTTTTCATCTTGGGCATTGTCATGGTAGCTGGTCAAACGATTATCAATAGCTTACCACCTACCATCTTAGCTTCTTTTGATTTTGCCTTACCAGGAGTATTAGGAGCAATGATGATAACGTTAGGTTCCAAGGTTAAGAAAAATAATTTAATGGTTTTAGTCTTAATTGCTGTAGCAACTATGATTTTCATTAAATTCTCACCAAATTTTTTACCAGAAAGTATATATAAATTAATTTCATCAGCTGATGTAGGTATAGTCGCTTTATTAGGAATTGCTTATTCCTTGTATAGGGCCAAAAATGATGTAGAGTCAAACAATAAGGAATAAAAGATTTTAATTGACATTTTAATAATTAGTTAGATTTTAAGGAGGATAAATAATGAACTTTATTGAGAAAGCCAAAGAATTAGAAACTCAAATAATCGAAACGAGAAGATACTTACATCAGTATCCAGAATTAAGTGAACATGAGTTTGAGACTCAAAAGTATCTTATGAAGCGTTTGGAGGAGTTAGGGATACCTTATGAAAAGGTTGGTATAACTTCTTTGGTTGCCCATATTAAAGGTGGGAAGCCCGGTAAGACGGTTGCATTGCGTTCGGATATTGATGCCTTGCCTATTCTAGAACAATCGGGAGCTGAATACTCTTCTAAAGAAGATGGAAAAATGCACGCTTGTGGGCATGACGGTCATATGTCGATGCTATTAGGTGCTGCAAAAATGTTGACAGATATTAAAGAAGAATTACCAGGAGAAGTTCGCTTATTATTTCAAGAAGCGGAAGAAACCTTTACAGGAGCAAGAAGGGTTGTAGCTGATGGAGGAATGGAGGGTGTCGATGCGGTCTTTGGAATGCATGGTATGCCTATCGAAGTAGGAACATATGACATAACATCTGGTTATCGGATGGCAGGGTGCGATACAATCTACGTGAGCTTTGAAGGGGTTTCTGGACATGGATCCATGCCTCATAAAGCAAAAGATACGATTTTACCTGCTGCAGAGTTTGTGACTCAACTCAATGCAATGATCACTAAATTTGTGAATTCACAGTCTCCGATTGTGCTAACGGTAGGTAAATTTAACGGAGGAACTAAAGCAAACGTTATTTCTAAATATACTAAACTAGATATCTCTATGCGTTATTTACATGAAGAGACAAGAAAAATTATTCATAATAAGATTAAAGATTTGGCTGCTGGCTTAGAAAAAATCTATGATATTTCAATCAATGTTGAAATTGAAGAAAGTACAATTAGTTTGTATAATGATGAAAGAATCACTGAAATTGCTGCTAAAGCAGCTGAAAAAGTTTTTGGACCTGGAAAGAACGTTCACGGCCCAATCATGATGGGATCAGAAGACATGCCATATTACTTCCAAGAAGCACCTGGAGCTTATGCAATGATGGGTTATAGCAATGAAGAGAAAGATACAATTTATTTCCCTCACCATGAAAAATTCAATATTGATGAAGACTATTTGAAGTTTGGTGCAGCCCTACATGCGCAATTCGCATGGGATTTCTTACATATAAGCGAATAGTCTTTTGACTACTACTGAAAGTATGTTTTTAATTTAAGGATACTTATCTTTTTTGGCTCTATGTCAAATAGGGTGGATGGAAGAAAAAACACTTCCTTCCATCCTATTTATTATAGAGCCTCTTTTTTCTAATAAGCCTAATGGTTAGTAGACTTACTGACGATTAGGTTTTTTATTAATTAATTAGGCTATACACATATGTTACAAAACAATGATTATAAGCTAACAGATTTTGATTATAAGGGACTTCCAATTGATACTGAATATAAACGCATAATTGATAAACGCAATGACTATCATTAAATAATTAACTCTCTTCACTTGATAGATGCTTCTCGAACCGGCCTTCTTCAACCTAATGATAAAGAGCTAGCTGAAGCTTATTGTAATTCGGTATAATTACAGGTGGAGCTGACTTGTTCGCATATAAAATTTATGTTCCACAAGTTTACGTGCGATAGAAAGATTTTGTTGAACAGATAATAAAGCGTGAAGAAAAATGTTACACTTCTCTTCTAAAATTACGCTGCTTCAAATTTTTTGATTGTTTTATTAAAGGAGCTATTTCTATGAGAAACACTCAAACTTCAAAAAACTAAGCCGGCTGTTGGAAATGCTTTTAGGGCTAGTTATCCTTTTAAGCATTTGTTCTTCATCTCTTTGTCTATATTTACGAACATGATAACTATACAAGATAGGACTATTAATCAGAAAACACAGGCATTTTCTTCGCTAGAAAAGTTGGAAACCACGCTAATCACTAGCGCAGAGAGCGAACAACATCTAAGTAATTTGCTGAAGGAGCAGACGGCCTTACTCGTTTTAAGAGATAATTATGAAGGTTTTCTAAGGGCTGATTTTGAGGAAGGAGATAAAACTTTTACTATTACTCTTACAGATGAAGATTTCAAAGCTTCAATTAATTTATTAGGGGCAGGCCATCCAGAAGTTTTGCCAGCATAGCAGAAGATGAAGAAAGAACTAAAAGCTGCTTATAATGAAATTGCCAAAGGGTTGGAAGGCGATTACCGCTTCAACTTGGTAAATCCAGCTGCTACAGACGAACAGGTCTGATCAATTTTAATTGTGTATGATATACCGATGAGACATACGAGTAGATAAACTTAAAAGATAAGTAACTTATGCCTTCAATTATTGAAGTTTTTTTAAATACTTAAAATAACTATCAATAAAAAGCGAATTTAATTGGGGTCTTGCTAAAACACAGACAAGATACAATAAGAGGGAATTTCTTAATAAAGATTATAAAAATATTGTGGAGCAGGATGGTTTTGGATCCTTCTTCAAAGCATCCTGACCATCATGCAGTTGGAATCTAGCTTTCTATCGATTTCAGCTTATCAGCTGCTGTAGGGGCTGTCTTGAACTATCATTGTCACTATCAATACTATCACTTTGAATTTAGACGACAAGTGAGCCAATAGCTAAAAAGCTCGCCTGCTAGGGCGAGCTTTTGTGTGAGTAAACTTAGATTAGGCAGCTTCAAACTGACTATTATAGAGGTCGGCGTAGAATCCTTGTGCTTGAATTAATTGGTCATGGTTACCTTGTTCTATAATATTACCATCTTTTAGGACTAAGATTAAATCAGCATTACGAATAGTTGATAAGCGGTGGGCAATGATAAAGGAAGTTCGACCCTCAGTTAATTTATCCATGGCTTCTTGGATAAGCACTTCTGTTCGTGTATCTACTGAAGATGTTGCCTCATCTAGAATTAATAATGGCGCGTCCTTAATGAGCGCACGGGCAATGGTTAGTAATTGTTTTTGCCCAACTGATAGGGTAACTTTTTCATCTAGGATAGTGTCATAAGTATGGGGGAGGGTATTAATAAAATGGTCAATGCCGACAGCTTGACAAGCCGCAATCATTTCAGCTTCTCCCACATCTTTTTTATTAAAGAGTAAGTTTTCACGAATGCTTCCTTCAAATAGCCAAGTATCTTGTAAAACCATAGAGAAGTAATCATGAATTTCACTACGTTTCATTTTTTGGATATTTTTACCGTCTAGACGAATCTCACCCCTATCAATTTCATAAAAGCGCATTAATAAGTTCACAATTGTGGTTTTCCCCGCACCGGTTGGCCCAACAATGGCAATCTTTTTGCCTGGCTTGGCATAGGCAGAGAAGTCGTGAATAATCATTTCTTCAGGATCGTAGCCAAAATGAACATGGTCGAATTCAATTAAACCCTTAACGTCTTCTAATTGACGCGTCTTATGGTTTTCATCTTCTAATTCTGCTTCATTAAGAAAATCAAACACACGAGCCATAGCAGCGCGAGCCTGAGCTAAAGCTTGGCTGGATTGAGCCAACTGTTGAATCGGCCGAGAGAACATCCGAATATACATCATAAAGGCGACAATGACTCCAATCGTTATCTGACCTTCGATTACTAAGGCTGCACCGAAGATACACACCAATACATAACCAAAGTTACCAATAAAAATCATTAAAGGCATGGCAATACCTGAGAGAAATTGGGCTTTCCAAATGCTGCTTTCTAAATCTTCATTAATCGTCCGAAAGGTTTCCTTGGCGAATTCGATGGCATTATATGAACGTACAATAGCATGGCCAGTATACATTTCTTCTATATGGCCGTTAATGTCGGCTAAGTGGTTTTGTTGTTGCTTAAAAAAGCTTCTGGATTTTATCATTAGAAAAATAGTGATTCCAAAACCAACTACAACGGTTGCGATAGAAACAAAGGTCAAAGTAACATCTGTGCGAAACATCATAATAAGTGTTCCGATTAACATAGTGGTAGCAGAAACAAGGGTAGACATACTTTGGTTGAGTGTTTGTCCTAAAGTGTCTAAGTCATTGGTCACTCGTGACAGGGTATCGCCTTGCGAATGTTGGTCAAAATAATTAAGAGGCATGCGGTTGACCTTGTGACCAATCCCTTCACGCAAATTTTGCGTTAAACGTTGTGAGATAGTTGCCATGATAAAGGAAGCACCGTAGTTGGCAACAGCCCCCAAAGCAAATAACATAGCTAAATAAGTGGCTTGTTGACTGATCTTTTCTAAATTCATTTCATTCATCATGCCTTGAGCAATTAAGTCGGTAATTTGGCGAATTCGATCCGGTCCGATTACTGAAATATAAGAACCAGCTATTGAGAAAAGAAGAGCCAATGCAAAGATTAGACGGAAGCCCTTGCTATAGGTTCTTAAAGTAACAGTTTTATCTTTATTTTCCATTGTCAAGTTCCTCCTTGTTTAATTGTGAATAAGCGATTTCTTGATAGATTTTGTTGGATGTTAATAATTCTTGGTGGGTTCCTTTACCAACAATTCGTCCCTTTTCTATGACCATAATCAAATCAGCATCCATGATGGTTGAAATTCTTTGACCGACAATGACTTTAGTCATTTCTTTGGTTTTTTCAGCTAGAATGTGGCGCAATTTACGATCGGTTTGATAGTCAAGGGCTGAGAAGGAATCATCAAAGATAAGAATTTGCGGTTTTCGACCGATAGCTCGGGCGATGGCTAAACGTTGCTTTTGCCCACCTGAGAAGTTGGTACCGTCTTGAGCTACATAACTTTGTAATTGTTCTTCTTTTTCAGTGACGAAATCTTTTGCTTGGGCGATATCGATGGCCTCCCATATTTCGGCTTCACTGAGTGGGCTTTGGCTGGAATCGCCAAAAGCAATATTAGATTCAATGCTTCCTGAAAATAAGACAGACCTTTGGGGGACATAGCCAATAATTTCGTTTAGGCGTTCACGAGGATAGTCTTTGATCGAATTGCCATTAATCAAAATTTCTCCTTCAGTGGTATCGAATAAACGTGGAATCAAGTTGATCAAGGTGGATTTACCAGATCCAGTTGACCCGATAAAGGCGAGGGTTTGACCAGCTTTTGCTTCAAAGGATATATCCTCCAGTACAGGCTTAGAAGCACCTGGATAAGTAAAGCTAACATCTTGGAATACCAGCGACCCTTTATCTTTTTCTTGTGGGGCATTTTCTGGATAGATGAGACTCGATTTAGTATCTAGTACTTCACCGACTCTTTTAGCAGAAACCATGGTACGAGGCGTTATAATGAAGATCATAGTCATCATCATAAAACCAATCACTACTTGCATGGCATAAGATGAAAAGACAATCATATCTGAAAAAAGAACGATTTTTTCTTGAAAGGCAGCAGCTGCAATCAAATAGGCGCCTACCCAATAAACTCCTAAAGTCAAACCGTTAGAAACAAGCATCATTAGAGGGTTCATAAAACTCATTGTTCGGTAAATGACTAAGTTTAAACCGGTTAGTTCTTGGTTAGCGTCTGAGAATTTTTCGGTTTGATAGTCTTCCGCATTATAAGCACGAATTACGCGCATACCGGATAGGGTTTCTCGCATGATACGGTTCAAGCGGTCGGTTAAGCTTTGGACTAACTTTTGTCTAGGTAAAACGATGGATAAGAGGATAATAATGGTTGTTAACATTAAGCCAACAGCAGTAAAGGTTACCCACATCCATTCCACATTTTTTGTAGAAATTTTACCAACAGCTAAAATAGCCATCATCGGTCCTCTAACAATAATTTGTAGGCCCATAGCCAAGAAGACTTGAATTTGAACGATGTCATTGGTTGTTCGCGTTAATAAGCTAGGAATGGAGAAATCTTGCAATTCTTTTGTTGAGTAATCCATAACAGAATCAAAAACGTCACGTCTCAATCCCGAGGCAAAACTAGCTGCCACTCGTGCTGATAGGAAGACAACTATCAGCGATAAGACGAGACCAATAATCGATAGACCAACCATCTTAGATCCTGGATGATAGAGATCTGAAACAGCTACTCCCGGATTTTGCAGTCTTTGTGTAATTTCTGACATATAGCCAGGTACTTGCAATTCAATCCAAACGCTAGCAATGATTAAGATAATAGCAGTTATCATCGTGGCTACTTGTTTAGCGGTTAGTCTTTTAAATATTTTAAGCATGAGTATCCTCCTTTTGATCCAATAATTTATTGGCCCTTATAATATTTTGGTCTATTCGTAGAAAAATTTTATGCAAGCAATTAATTTCTTCTTGTGAGATTCCATTCAGAAGGGTTTGTTTGATCATGATAATAAACGCTTCAATTTTACTCGATTTTTCAAGACCTAATTTTGTTAATTGTATGACTTTATGACGTTTATCTTCCGCATAGGGAAAAGTTTCAATAAAACCATTACGTTTCATCCGTTGAATTAAATGGCTGGCCACAGATTTAGAAATGTTTAAGTGGTCTTCAATATCCTTTTGAAAAACGTCTGAGTCTTGATGGCAGTATAGGTACATAATAGTGTGTCCTTGTGGACCGTCTAAATGTTGTATATCATAATCATTTGCATAACGCATTTTAAGTTGTTCGGCCTGGTGGATTGTATGTTTTAAATGATAGAGCATGGAAGTCTCCTTTCATATTAGTTACCATGAGAACTATTTTAAAGCAATCCTTTCCAATGTCAATCATTATGATCTGAAAGCTCTCTCTTTTTAAGATTTAATATTTCCTCCAAAAGCTTCATTCCGGCTTCTAATTCATTAAAATCAGCTCTAGCATATCCAACTACTAAACTAGCGGGTCTTCTTTTTTTATTTAATTCATAGTCTGCTAAAGGGGATAGAGCCATGCTGTTTTTTTTTGCTATCTCAACAATTTTACTTTCACTAAGAGTAGTAGCGTGAATTTCCAATAATAGGTGGAGCCCCGCGTTTGTACCAACAATTTTGAGATTATCGAAGTTTTTAGCCCATTCTTCTAATAATTGTCTTTTCTTAGCATATTTTCGTCGCATGCGGTTAACATGACGCGTAAAATGTCCACCAGCCATGAATTGTGCTAAGACATTTTGGGTCAATCGTGGAACGGGACAAGAAAAATAATAAGGGTATTCTTTAAATTTTTGTAAGAGCGAGTCTGGTAAAAGTATAAAAGATATTCTTAAAGCGGGACTAATTAATGATGAAAAAGACTGTAAGTAGATAACATGGTCATGTGAGTCGATCGCCTTTAAAGGGGGAATAGGCTTACCTTGATAGCGAAATTCACCATTATATTCATCTTCAATTATCCATTTATCGTCTTGATTGGCCCACTCTAATAGTTCTTGTTTGCGTCCGATTGTCATAATCGAGCCCGTCGGAAACTGGTAAGAGGGGGTAACATAGAGTAAGTCCATTTCTTTTTTATCAGTGGGACTAGGATTTGCACCTTCTTGATCTAATTCAATCGGTATCTGTTCAATTTGATTGGCTTTTAAAAAATCACCCCAACGATGAAAACCAGGATCTTCAACACCGATTTTAGCCTTACCAATCAATTTAACTAAGAGTAAAAGTAAGTTTTCAGTTGAGGAGCCAATAATAATGTGACTAGGAGAAGCCTTAATTCCTTTGGCATTCCATAAGTAGGTAGCAATCGTTTCACGTAAATGATGTTCACCGAGTTTAGAGCCTTTTTCAGTCAAATATCTTGCATCTTGATTGAGACACTCCATAGTAATTTTTTTCCAAGTGGCTACTGGAAATTCAGGATCCACTCCCTTGTAACGCCAATCAATAGCTGGCTGACTTTCTGTTTCTATTTCACTTAGCTGCCATTGATTGGGTTCTTTTAAACTTAACTTTTGGCTGAGAACGAAATATCCCTTTCGCTGAATAGCTTCAATATAGCCTTCTGCGGCTAACTGATCCAAACTAGCTGTTATAGTATTAAGGCTGACCCCACGGTCTTTAGCCATTTGTCTTTTACTAGCTAGCTTTTCACCGGGATTTAATTGACCTTGTAGGAT
This sequence comes from Facklamia sp. P12932, assembly GCF_050409545.1. Taxonomy (NCBI): domain Bacteria; kingdom Bacillati; phylum Bacillota; class Bacilli; order Lactobacillales; family Aerococcaceae; genus Facklamia; species Facklamia sp. P12932. The sequence continues at coordinate 25,571 of NZ_JBNUPG010000003.1, forward strand.
TCTTTGTTTGATTTCATTATATAATTGTAAGTATAACAATCTGGTACCCTCACATTCTTTTGTTTTGGTACTTTATATAGTACCAAAATCTTTTATCATATAGCTATAGAAGGGAATGATTTTATGTCTAAAGAAATTATTGATCCAAAAACTTTTGTCGGTGGCGTGATTATGGATGTTATGAATCCAGAGCAAGCTAAAATTGCTGAAGCGGCGGGTGCAGTGGCTGTTATGGCTCTAGAACGTATTCCAGCAGATATTCGTCAAGCAGGTGGCGTTAGCCGGATGTCCGATCCAGCCTTAATCAAGTCGATTCAAGAAGCTGTTTCTATCCCGGTTATGGCTAAAGTGCGTATTGGTCATTTTGTCGAAGCGCAAATCTTACAAGCTATTGACGTTGATTTTATTGATGAATCTGAAGTTTTATCACCAGCTGATAATGACCATCATATAAATAAGACAAATTTCCAAATACCTTTTGTATGTGGAGCTAGAAATATTGGCGAAGCTCTCCGTCGTATTCAAGAAGGAGCTTCCATGATTCGGACCAAAGGAGAAGCGGGAACAGGAGATGTGGTTCAAGCTGTGACCCATATGCGGTCGATCCAAGCGGGCATTAAACGTATTCAAGCCATGGATGAAGATGAACTATATGTCGAAGCCCGTGACTTAAAGGTACCTTATGATTTACTTAAAAAAGTGCATGAAACGGGTGAATTGCCAGTAGTTAACTTTTCTGCTGGTGGGGTAGCGACTCCTGCCGATGCAGCTTTAATGATGCAATTAGGTGCTCAAGGGGTCTTTGTTGGGTCTGGTATTTTCAAATCAGGTAACCCTGAAAAAAGAGCCAAAGCAATTGTTCGAGCTGTTGAAAATTATCAAGATCCTAAAGTCATCGCCGAAGTGTCAGAAGATTTGGGTGAAGCCATGGTCGGCTTGAACCCAGATGAAGTCGAAGTGATTATGGCTAATCGCGGTAACTAATCGAAAAGATACATACTTCAAAAAAGACAAGGTCTGCCATGGCAAACCTTGTCTTTTTGTTTTTAAAATGGAACTAGATTCTATTGTGTTTTATATCTTCGTTCTGATTGAAAGTAGAGAAGAGGCTAATAACGATTGACAGTAAAGCTGCGTACCAGAAGTTTTCAACTTGAATACCATCCAACATACTGTCTACTAATTGAATCATAAAAGCATTAATAGCAAGGTTGAAGAAACCAAAGGTCAGTAAATTAATGGCACAGCCTGCAAACTTTAATAAACGTCCTAGAGTTCCACTTACTAATCCCAATAAAATAGAAAAAATAATGACAGACAATAAACTAGTGACAACAATCCCAGGGATTATGTAACTTAAAACAAGAACCACTAAAGTTGTTGTTAAAATATTTTTCATTCAATCACTCCTTTTATAATATTATAGCAGAAATTATTGCTTCGAAATACTTCTAAATTCTTTTAAAGGGCTTACAATTATGCCATAATGAGAAAGTAAACAATTAATTAGGAGGTCATATAATGACATTTAACAAAATAGAAAGTCAAAACATTCCAGATATTCACTCGGTGGGACATTTATATGTCCATGAAGAAACGGGGGCTCAAGTTCTATATCTCGAAAATGAAGATAAGAATAAATCTTTCACCATTGGCTTTAAAACACCGCCATATAGTGACAATGGAATTACGCATATTATCGAACATTCAGTTCTCAATGGGTCTAAAAAATATCCGTCTAAAGAACCTTTCGTAGAGATTATCAAAGGATCGATGAATACCTTTGTAAACGCTATGACTTTTGCCGATAAAACCATTTATCCTGTCGCTTCAACGAATGACCAAGACTTTAGCAACTTGATGAGCGTTTATTTAGATGCCGTTTTCGAACCGAATTTCCGTCAAAATCCGCAAATTTTAGCGCAAGAGGGTTGGCATTATCATTTAGAAAAGGCTGAGGATGAGCTGATTTATAAAGGGGTCGTCTATAATGAAATGAAAGGGGCAATGGCTTCACCGGATGATCAAATGTATCATGCCATGAGTCAATCCTTATATCCAGACTCTATTTATCAATATGAATCAGGTGGTCTACCATCAGCTATTACAGATTTAACCCAAAAAGAATTTGTGGACTACCATCAAGAATATTACCATCCAAGCAATTCATTAACCGTTCTTTATGGTGACTTAGATATTAACCATGCTTTTGAGAGGTTAGAAGAATACTTTTCAGGAAAAGGCAAAACACCAGCTGTAGATTTAAAATTTAATATCCAAGAGCCAAGTCAAAAAGAAATTAATAAACACTATTCGATCACTGAAGGAGATGACCCAGCTGACAAAGACTATCTATGTTTAGCTTGGCATGTTTCGACTGCTGACAGATTACTAGAAGCCATGGCCTTTGAAATTTTGGAAGAAATTTTATTCGGTAATAACCAGTCTCCTTTGAAGAAAGCACTCCTTGATGCGGAAATAGGTGGCGACATCAGTGGAGGTCATGATTTACCTGGTTATACTGAAGTTTTTATGATTCTAGCTAAGTACTCGTCTGCTAATAAGATGGAGGACTTTAAAAAGGTTGTTAAAGAAACCTTAGCTAAATTGGTTGATGAAGGAATTGATCCAGCAATTATTCAAGCTTCCATTAATAAAATTAGCTTCCGTTTGAAAGAAAGAGTCATTTCAGAATCACGTCCTCGCGGCCTTTTTTATACCTTATCGGCTTACCAAACCTGGTTGTACGACTTTTCACCTTTTGACATTCTTTCCTTCTCTGAGAGGTTAACAGAATTGCGAAAGCTTGCCAAAGAGGGCTACTTTGAAAAATTAATTGAAGAAAAATTGTTAAACAATAACCACCGTGTGGCAATCACGCTTGAGGCAAGTCCAGGACTAAGTGATCAAAAAGAAGCCAAGCAAGATCAAGAACTACAAGCATACAAGTCTCAACTCTCACAACAAGAGGTAGAAGATTTGGTAGCTTCCACTCAAGCCTTAATTGAACGTCAAGTATCGGTCGATAAACCAGAAGATTTAGCTAAAATCCCTATGTTAACTAAGGAAGACTTAACAACAGAAACAGAAGAATTACCTTTGACAATTAATCCGCTTGAAAAGAGTCAAGGTAAGTTTTATCATGCAGACCAATTCACCTCAGGCATTGATTACTTATCGCTTTATTGGGATATTCGTGATCTTGAAGTCGAAGAATACTCACGCCTTTCATTATTAGCCAAGTTGATGTCAGGCCTTGCTACAAAAAACTATTCTTCTGATCAATTACAACAGCAAATGGATACCCACACCGGTGGCATCTTAGCCTCAGTAGATATCGTTCCCAAATTAGACGGTAGTATTCAAACCTATTTTGCCTTAAATGGAAAAGCACTGGAAGCTTCATCCGATCATTTGATCGACTTAATGCAAGAAATTATGACTTCGACCTTGATTGAAGATCAGCAAGAAATCTTACGCATCATCCAAGAATTAATTGCCGGTTTTGAAAACCGTATAAACTTTGGGGCTCATGTTTTAGCCCTTAAACGCGCACTGAGCCAGTATAAGCCAGCTCTTAAATTAGAACAAATGACTTCAGGCATTGATTTCTTTAATTATTTAAAAGAATGCCGTGACTTACTCAAAGAAGGAAAAGGCGATCGATTATTAGACCAATTAAAGACTAGCTATCAAAAAATTCTTAACTTTAACCGTCTAAACATTTTATATACCGGTAATCAAGAGCGAGCAAGTTTGGTTAAAAATAAGGTGCTTAAAGCGTTTAATCAGCTTCCATCAAAAGATTTAGGACCTTTGCAAACTTATCCAAGTGGCAAGAAACAAAATGAAGCCTTTGTCACCGCTCAAGATGTCAACTATGTTGGTCTTGCGGCTGATGCTAGTGACCACCTACAGTATTCAGGTGCTTCTAAGGTCCTGAGCAATGAATTGAATTTAGGCTATCTTTGGAATACCATTCGTGTACAAGGTGGAGCCTACGGTTCTGGTTATGGTCATGATCGGTTAGGTTCTTTATATATGATGTCCTATCGTGATCCTAATATCCGCCAATCAGTAGAAAGTTATTTAGCGATTCCTGCTTATGTGCGCCAATTAGAGCTTTCAGAAAGCGAGCTACTTAAGAATATCATTGGCAGTCTTTCACCATTAGAACGTCCTAAATCAGCACACGAAAAAGGAGTAGAAGCCTTCACCTTGCATTTAACTGGCTTAGATTATCGAATGATTAGTCAGTTAAAAGAAGAGATGATTGCAGTAACGAATGAGCAACTAAATGATTTAGCAGATGGATTAGAAAACGCACTTCAAGATTACACTTTAGCAGTTATTGGTAATAAGGCGAAAATTGAAAAAGATAAAGACTTATTCGATGTAATCTATGAATTATACTAAGCTATTTAACTGGTTCAAATTGAAAGAGAAAAAGCATCCTATTTTTTAGGGTGCTTTTTTATAAGGAGTATTAAACTAAGTTTTGTGGTTGATTTTCAAGATAACGATAGATGTTTTCAAAAGCGATTTGAGCTCTTAAATCCATCGCTTCATGGGTAAAGTAACCAACATGAGGAGACAGTAGGATGTTTGGTGCGGTTAGCAACGGGTGGTCTTCACGAAGAGGTGCCTCGCTATCAAAGACATCAATTCCGGCTCCAGCAATCTCTCCATCCTTTAAGGCTTGGGCTAGGGCATCACTATCAATGATTGGACCGCGAGCGCAATTAATCAAAACGGCTGATTTTTTCATAGCTTGTAATTGATCTTTTCCAAAGAATTGCTGGGTTTCGCGGTTAAGTGGAAGGTGGATAGTGATGATATCACTCTTAGCTAGTAATTCTTCTAAGGAGGAGTAATCCATTCCCATATTGATTAATTCCTGATCACGACTGCGATTGAATCCCATTAAGTTAGCGCCAAAGGCCTTGAATAATTTAGCCGTTTCTTTACCAATTTTTCCAGTTCCAATAATTCCTACCGTCTTGCCTTTAATTTCAGAGCCTTGCCGAATACCAGGAAAGTCTTCGGTCATTCTTACTTCTTGGTCGCTAGCCTTGAGTTGACGGAATAAATTAAGCGTCATCCCTAGGACTAATTCAGCGACGGCTGTATTGGCATAGCCTGCTGCATTAGAAACGAGAATATCTCTATCTTTGGCTTGAATTAAAGGGATGTGATCGACACCGGTAAAAGCGACATTAATATATTTCACCATGTCTAATTGATCTAAGACTTCTTCGGGAAAAGGATTGTTTGCCAAAGTTATTATATCTGCTCCCTGACAGCGTTTAATCATTTCGTCTGGGTCTGTCGTTTTTTCAGGGTAATATTTAAACTCATGGCCTGCTTCTATTAAAGGTTTTGCCAGTTCTTCAATCCGTTCTTGGGGGACTTTTAAGTTTTCTAGAACAACAATTTTCATAAATAAACCTCCTAATTAAATAGTAACTCTAATTATACGATACGCTATTGACAATTAATTGCAAATAAAATGAAATCAGTGTTTACAGATTATATGAAAAGGTATACAATAGATTCATTAATTTAGAAAGGAGTTAAAACAATGAACACTATGAACTTATTTGTCTTTCATTTAATTATCACAAAAACTCCTTTCATAATAAATAGGAAGACTCACTAGCTAATTGATCTAGGAGTCTGTCATTATGCAAAAAGACACCTATTTAAGGAGCACCTTAAATAGGTGTCTTTTATGCTTACTTATTATGAAAGGATCTAGGAAGAAGGAGAGAGATGTTAGCAGCATTATATCAATTTATTAAGGAACATAAAATGGCTTATTTCATTGGCGGCCTACTAGCCATTTTATCAGGCTTATTAGCTATCGTTCCCAATTATATTATTCAATTATTCATTGATGCCATTGTCAAAAAATCTTTAGATTCAAAGACTTTAATTTTTTATTTAGCCGTTTTCTCAGTAGCGGCTGTATCAAATTATATCGTAGAGGCTTCTTGGTTGGTGATTCTTTTTGGTCGTTCATCACTTTTCACCAAGCAAGTCCGTCAAAAATTATTTCGCCGACTCACTTATTTAAAATTACCTTTTTATGAAAATTACCGCTCGGGTGATTTAATGACGCGGATGACTTCAGATATAGATCGTTTGGGGGAAACATTAGCTTATGGTTTTCTAATTATCATTTCAGATGGATCTTGGCTGATTTCAATTCTTTTAGTCATGTTTATTACTATTTCCTGGAAATTGACTTTAATATCAATTATTCCTTTAATTCTTTTTGGGGTGATCATTCATTTCCTAGGACAAGAAGCCGATAAACGCTATGAAGCCAGCCGCGATGCGGTAGCTAAATTGTCTAACGAAGTGCTTGAAACAGTTGATGGGGTACGCGTAATCCGTGCCTATGGAAAGAAAGACTTAGAGCAGGTGCGTTTTCAAGAAAGAACCAAAGATGTTGTCAAACAAACCAATGTGATGAACTTCTTATTTGGTTTTTTTGGACCTTCTGCTCGTATCTTTTCTGGCCTTTCCACAGGGATTGGTCTAGCCTTAGGGGCATACTACGTCAACCAAGGCCAATTATCAATTGGTCAATTGATTACCTTCCAAATTTATCTCGGTATGTTTAATGAAGTGATTTGGGGGATGTCTGATTTGATTGCGATCTATCAACAGGGTCAAGTTTCACACCGTAAGATTCAAGAAATCGAAGAGGCTGATGATCTCTTTGGCAAAGAAGGCGACCGATCGATTAGTCAGATTGAACAAATTGATTTCAAAGATTTTCAGTTTGCCTATCCTGATGATCAAGAGCCAGTTATTCAAGCCATCAATTTTTCTTTAAAGGCGGGTCAAACTTTAGGAATTGTTGGCAAAACCGGTTCAGGTAAGTCGACCTTAGTGCGACAACTCTTACGCCAGTATCCTGTTGAAGATCCTGAATCCTTAAAGATTAACGGCCATCCGATTGCTGATTATCATTTTGAACAATTAGCTAGTTTGATTGGTTATGTTCCTCAAGACCATGTGCTTTTCTCTCGCTCAGTCAAAGATAATATTCTTTTTGGAAAGTCTGATGCGACAGAAGCGGAGCTGAACGAGGCCATTGAAGCAGCTGATTTTACTAAGGATATGGCCCATATGAATAAGGGCTTAGAAACCTTAATCGGTGAAAAAGGGGTAGCCATTTCAGGTGGACAAAAACAAAGAATTGCGATTGCCCGTGCTTTAATTCGTAAGCCGGAGCTTTTAATTATGGATGACTCCTTGTCTGCAGTAGATGCTAAAACCGAAACGGCTATCATTAAAAATATTCAAGCAGCACGTCAAGATAAAACCAATATTATCATTACCCATCGTCTTTCAGCTGTTTCGCATGCAGACTTAGTTTTAGTCTTAGAAGATGGGCGCATCATTGAAAGAGGAAAACCTGAAGAACTATTAAAAACTAAAGGTTGGTATTACCAACAGTATCGTAATCAACTAATGGAGGAGGGCGAAAATGGAAACTTTTAAACGTTTATTATCCTATTTGAAGTATGCTAAATGGAAATTTTTATTAGGTGTTTTCTTCCTAATTGCTTCGGTCGGCCTTTCTGTTTATGCTCCTTTATTAGCTAAAGATTTAATTGATTATGCAGCCAATCAAGTCAGTAATAATCAAATCATTGAACAAGGCAAGGTAATTAGCTTCTTCATTCGCTATGTCTTGATTTTGGTTTCTTCGGCAGTCCTTTCTTACTCTGCATATATTTTAATGGCTTTTGTGGCCAATCAGTTGAGTAAAAAGGTGAGGGATCAAGCCCATCAGCATATGCAAACCCTACCGGTTTCATACTTTGATGATAAACCGGCTGGAAAAATTGCGGCTCGAATTGTCAATGACACGGAAGTTTTGCGTCAGTCCTTTTATCAAAACTTTTGTAACCGTATGTTGATTAACTTAATGACGGTCATTGGTATTTATGCCGCCTTACTCTACGTCAATTTAAAAATTGGTTTAGCCTTTCTTTTATTCATCCCACTTTTTATCGTTTGGCAAGTTATTTATATGCGTAAAATTGCGCCAGTCAATACTAAATGGCGTGAAAGTATCTCTGAATTAAACAGCAAAACGGCTGAGATTATTCAAGGGGTAACAATTGTTCAAGCCTTTGGACAAGAAGAAATGCTCAATGATGAATTTGAAGCAACCAATGAAGAATGGTATCAATCAAGACTCCAATCCCAAAAGATTGATTCTAGACTCTCTTGGTCCTTGGCTGATTTATTAAAAAATATGGGTATTTTATTGGTAGTGACCTATTTAGGAACTCAATACTTAGAGGGCATCTTAGGTATTTCTGTCGGTAAATTATATGTGTTAATTAATTATGTATCGCGCCTTTTTGATCCGATTACACAAATTGTGCGTTTAATGACTATGTTGCAACAATCTTTAGTTTCAGGCTCTAGGGTCTTTTCCTTGATGGATCACCCCAGTGAAAAAGATCAAGCAGCAGTCTTTGAAATGGGTGAGGGGCGTGTTAGCTTTCAAAATGTGAACTTTGCTTATAAAGGCGATCAAAAAGTCTTAAAAAATATTAATTTTGAAGTTGAACCTGGTCAGACAATTGGTTTAGTCGGTCATACCGGTTCAGGAAAATCTTCGATAATTAATTTAATTTTCCGTTTCTATGATCCACAAGATGGAACGATTTTGATTGACGGCCAGGATATTCAAGACTTTTCGCGTGAGAGTGTTCGAGCCGATATGGGCATCGTCCTACAAGAGCCCTACCTCTTCTCAGGAACCATTGCTAGTAATATCTCTATGAATGATCCGGAGATCAGCCAAGAAAAGATCATGCAGGCTATCGAACAAGTTGGGGCCAAAGAAATGATGGCTAAATTAGAAAAGGGGATCGATGAAGTAGTGGTTGAAAAAGGTCAATCCCTTTCTTCAGGGGAACGGCAGTTAATTTCCTTTGCGCGTACCCTGGCTGCTGATCCTAAGATTTTAATTTTAGACGAAGCAACTTCACATATTGACACTGAGACTGAAACGATCATTCAAGCAGCCATGAAAGTGCTACAAAAAGGTCGGACAACTTTTATCATTGCGCACCGCCTATCGACTATTCAGCATGCCGATCAAATTATTTTGATGGATAATGGCGAAATCAAAGAAAAAGGCAACCATCATGAATTGATGGCTTTAAATGGACAGTATGCCGAAATGTATCGGATGCAGGCTAAGGTTTCCTAGTTTCTAAATTCTCAAGCAAAAAACACCGGGTAAATGCCCCGGTGTTTTTATTGTTTAGGATTAATTTATAAAATGGCTGACTTATTTATCGTAGATAAAATGCTCAGTTTGATTAAAGGCGTTTAAACGAAATTGTCCGTCACGATATTCAACAATGGATAGGGAACAATTAGATAGGGGTTGTCCACTCTCGAAATCTGCCACTAAACCGTGAATTAGATTGCTAATGGCCATGCCATGGCTCATAATCAATATTTTTTGATTAGTTCCCGCATGCTTATTTAATAGAATTAAAAGTCCTGATTCAATCCGATCCCAAAATTCAACATAATTTTCAGCCCAATGTTCAGGGTCTAAATGTTTTACTAGCTTTAGAAATTTAGGCATTTCAATTGGTTTATCCATTTTTTTTACGTCAATACCACCGGCCAATAAATGCTCATCCACTGCATCATACAGATTGGAAGCAGGTTGACCTTCAAATGAACCAAAGAAGACTTCCCGTAATTCCTTCATTAATTGGATTTCGTAGTGGTCTTTGTGATGGTTTTCATCCAGAACATAGCGGAGAGTTTCTTGCGTTCTGTGTAAATCGCTGGAATAAACCGCATCAAAATGGATATCTGCAATGCCACGACCAGAAGCTCTTGCTTGCTCAATTCCTTTAGCAGTTAGGGGGGCATCGGACCAACCTTGCACTTGACCATTGTGATTAAATATCGTTTCACCGTGCCGCATAAAGTAAAAAGTAACACCGTTAGACATAAATTCCCTCCGTTCTTTATTCTCTTTAATTATAACCTTATTGCCAATTATTGTCTAAGCAATCCGATTGAATTTATCGATTTTGCTTAGACATTCAAGTGCAATTACTCAATGATTATGGTAATCTATAGAAGTTATAAGAAGGGAGAGTAGCCTAAATGGGGTTGTTAAATACCAAGTCTAAAGACCAAATCAAAAGCTTAGTTGTCAAAATAAAAAAGCAGCTTGATGGGCTTTCTTTTGGCTCATACGCGGCGGAAGTTTCTTACTTTATTCTCTTAGCCGTTGTTCCTATTCTCTTAGCCTTTTCCAACTTGATTGTGCTCTTACCTTATTCTTATGAAGAAGTCATTGTCTTTTTGAGAACTTCTTTGCCTGGACAAGTGGCTAAGTCCTTAATCCCAATGATTCAACAGTACTATCAAACAGCTTCTACTAGCTGGGTGCCAATTGGTTTAGTCTTAGCTTTATGGCCTGCTTCCAATGTGTTTAATGCCTTGCAAAGAGTGCTCAATCAAATATATAGGGTAAAGAGTAAGAGACACTTTTTGATTCAACGCTTATTTGCCTATCTTTTTACCTTAGTCAGCGTCTTAGTTATTTTAGTTTCAACCTTTATTTTTACTTTCGGTGAGTATTTACTGACTTGGATTGACCAGTATTTAAGAAGTGATTTGAGCTTTTTGTTTACTTGGTTAAGAGGGGGAAGTTGGGGGTCTTTATTTTTCCTCTTTATTTTTCTAGTGATTGTTTATACCTATTTACCGCATCATCAATTAAAATATACTAAAGCTATTCCAGGATCCTTATTCTCTGTATTAACGTTTACTCTTTTAGGTAAATTATTTGGGACCATTATTCAATTTAATCAATCACTTAATAGTAACACTGCCTTGGGTGCAATTTTAGTCATCATGTTTTGGATTTATCTAAATTGTCTCATATTTTTTATCGGCGCTTTTATAAATGTTCTAACTTTAGATTTTAAAGCAGTTAATAAGAGACTTTAATGAAATGATTCGATCTATCAAATCCATCGATTAAGTCTTATCCTTAAGGAGGAAGAAATATTAATGCAAATAAATAGAAGAATTGCTAGTTATCAAGAAAATCGAATTGATTATGGCATTGTTTTAACTGTTTTGTTGTTATGTTTAGTGGGCTTAGCCGTTGTATATGCAACTACCGCAATGATTTCCAACCAAGGAATCGGGCCGACCTTACAACAAGCCTTGTGGTACGCCTTAGGTTCTCTGGTCGTTATTATCGTTATGCAGTTTGATAGTGAACAGTATTGGAAATTATCCATTTACTTTTACGGTATTGGTCTGTTTTTACTGGTGCTCGTCCTTTTTTTCCATGATCGCCAAACAGCAATCATGACGGGAGCTAAATCCTGGTTCAAATTAGGTTCTTTATCTTTTCAACCTTCAGAGTTGATGAAACCAGCCTTGATAGTTTATCTGTCACGATTGGTAACCGAACACAATAATCAAAATACTAATCGAACGATTCAAAGCGACTTTATCTTGATTGGTAAACTCTTATTGGCTTCCGCACCTGTATTAATATTAGTGCAAATGCAAAATGACTTGGGAACTAACTTGGTCATGCTGTCTATTATCGCTGGATTGATTCTTTTATCCGGTGTTTCATGGAAAATTTTATTTCCAGCTTTTTCAGTTGTTTTCATTGTTGGTGGGGGATTAATCTTACTGGCCGTCTTATTCCCAGATGCCTTACTGAAAATCGGCTTCCAACCTTATCAGTTAGGCCGGATCACTACTTGGTTAGAACCCTTCTCAGACACCAGAGGTGAATCTTACCAACTGGTTCAATCGATCTTAGCGATTGGATCTGGTCAACTCTATGGTAAGGGCTTTGGCATTTCCGAAGTGCCAGTTCCGGTTCGTGAATCAGACTTTATTTTTACGACTATTGGTGAAAATTTTGGTTTTTTTGGTGCGGCGATTATTCTGGTGATTTATTTTGTTTTGATTTATCAAATGGTTCAAACTTGTTTTGAGACTCAAAATGAGTATTATACTTATATTTCTGCAGGAGTTATTACCATGATTCTTTTCCACGTTCTAGAGAATGTGGGCATGACTATCGGTTTACTGCCAATTACGGGAGTACCATTACCCTTTATCTCTCAAGGGGGATCGGCCATACTGTCCAATATGGTCGGAGTGGGTCTGATACTCTCTATGCGTTACCATCACCGATCCTATATGTTCTCAGAAGCTGACCCTTATATGTACGGTGATCGTAAGCAATACTAAAACAAAAACGAATCCTATGCAGGATTCGTTTTTGTTTGATTAATTAAAAATTACTGCTTATTTTTAGCCCGTTCTACCAAATCTTTAAAGATAGCTCGACTGCTTTCTTGATGTTTGTAAGTGAGTTCAGGGTGCCATTGGACAGCTAAAATATCCACATTTGGATCAGTGGATTCAATGGCTTCAACCAGATGGTCACCTGACCAGGCAATGGCTTTTAAGTCTTTACCCAGCTCTTTAATGGCTTGATGGTGAAGACTGTTGACGTAATCACCAGTTCCCATCCAATTACTTAAACGGGAATTGGGATCAATTTTAACCCGGTGGGTCATACGGTTTAATTCTGATTTTTGCACGTGTTGAATAGCCCATTCTGGATACAAGCTGAGGTCTTGATAGAGGTTCCCACCTTGAAGAACATTAATTAATTGCATACCACGACAGATACCAAGGATTGGCTTGCCAGCTTGCATAAAATGTTTAATTAATTTTAATTCATGGTGGTCACGGTCGATATTTAAAGATCCTAATTTTAAATGAGGTTCTTCTTGATAAAAACGTGGATCCACATCTTGTCCACCAGTTAGGATCAGACCGTCTATACGGTCAATAATGGCTTCAATTGGATATTGGTTATTGATGGGTAGAACGAGTGGAATCCCTCCCGCTTCAATGATAGCTTCTACAAAAAAGTGAGGGGTGTAAGTAGCATCGAAGGCTGCATATCGAGGGTCGTTTTGAATGGGTGTAATACTACCAGTAATTGCGATGATTGGTTGCATAATAAATTCCTTTCTGCGACTATAATGATATTCCTATTATACAAGAAAGTGCCTGCAAGTTAAAAGGCTTTATAGCATACAAAGCATAAAATATTTGGTACACTAATGAGAGAGGATGAGGAGGGGCATTATGGACTTTCAAAAGGCAAAACAGGCTTTAGTTCAGGGTAAGATTGAAAATGTTTACTGTCTTCAAGGCAGTGAAGTCTATCTTCAACAGAATTTTCGACAAGCTCTGGCTCAAAAAATTGAAAATTTGGCTGGCGAACTAGACCTTTCTAGCTTTGATGCTAATGAAGTATCCATTGACACTGTTTTAGATGAAGCAGAAAGTTATTCGTTTTTTGTCGACCAACGCCTCATTATAGTGGACCAAGTAGATTTTCTAATCAGCCAAGCTCAACAAAAAATGACTGATGGTCAAACAAAGCGCTTGTTGGATTATTTGAAGGATCCTAATCCCGCTACTTGTATTCTTTTTATCGTCCCTCATGATCAAGTGGATAAAAGGCGAAAATTAACTAAGGCATTCCTGAAAGAGACGACTTATATTAATATTTCTCCTCTAGGAGAAGCGGCTGTTCAGTCCTTTATTCAAAGTTATATTCAAAGTGCTGATTTTGAGATGACTACAGAAGCTCAAAAGGCTTTGTTACAACGTGTAGATTATCAATTGAGTCAAGCAGTGGCCGAATTGGAGAAGTTGAAACAATTTGCTCAAAGTGGTCAAAAGGTTACCCTGGAAGTGGTAAATTCTTTAGTCACACGCAGCCTAGCTTCAGATGTCTTTGAATTGACCAATGCTATACTAGCCCGCAAGCTTGATCGCTCGATTCAAATTTATCAAGACTTAATATTAATGAAGCACGATCCCATTCAACTACATGCCTTAATCGTTTCGCAGTTTCGCTTATTTTTACAAGTTAAACTCTTACAAATGCAAGGAATAAAGCAAGATGAAATAGCTCAAACACTCTCTGTCCATCCTTATCGAGTGAAATTAGCCCTTCAAGCCAGTCGACCCATGCAAATAGGAGAACTTAGTCAACTTTATTTACAACTCATTCAAGCCGATTACCAAATGAAAACCGGTTTGGGCAATAAGGATACGTCTTTCTATCTGATCCTGACCAAAATCATGCAACTTTAATTAAAGGAGGTTCCTATGCAAAAAATTCGCTTAGCCATCGCAGGTTTCGATCAAGTGGGTCAAGCTATTATGGAAGTTATGGATCAACACCAAGACTTAATTATCCAACATATCTTTAGCCGGCAAAGTAAGCAGGACTTCCCACAAGCCTTGCAGTCTTTGCCTATTCATCCCATGGAACAAGCACTTAACTTTAAAGAGTCTATTGATGTCTTGCTAGTCTGTAGGGGTACTACTGAGGATAATCCTGATAATCTAACGGAATATGCGGCTCATTTTAATTTAGTGGATACATATAATTTTTATGCTAAGCCAGCTCTTTTATTAAAATCGATCGATTCTATCAGTCAGGTTCACCATAAATTAGCCGTGATAGGTGTAGGGTGGAATCCTGGTATTTATACAATCAATCAATTATTGGCAGAAGCTGTGATGCCTCAAGCAACTAATTATCGTTTTATCGAAAATGAATGGAGTCAAAAAATGAGTGAAACACTTGCTGGCATAGAAGGAGTAGCCCAAGCAAGTGTATATATCAAAGCCTCTCCTCAAAGTATACAAGCCATTTTAAAAGGGGAAGGTGCTGATTTGCGTTTTTCTGACTATCAAGAAAGAGTGGCTTACCTAGTTTTGGAAGAGGGAGTGAATCCTGACAGGATTCATGATCAAGTACAGGCCTTACCTAATTATCTTTCTCAAGTTGAAAGGAATATAAATTTTGTTTCAAGTGATCAGATGACCAAGCTTTCAAAGGAAGCCAAAGCGGGTCGGCTGATTCGGACCCTTTCAGACAATCAAGAGCTTACTACTTATGATTTGAGCTTAAGTTTTAATCACCCTCGATTTAATCAAGCCCATTTACTGCTGGCCTATGCCAGAGCGGTTTACCGTTTAGCTAGTGAAGGAAAATCAGGAGCCTTAACACAATTAGATGTTCCAGTGTCTTATTTAAGCAAGCACAGTCGACAAGAACTACTTAATCAGTATCTATAAAATGAAGTTCAACATAAAAAGCATCCTTCTTAAAACCTTTCGATTAGGGTCTGTAACAAGATTTATCGGCTTGTTGTTAGGCCCCTAATCAAACAAGGATTAACGAGGATGCTTGGTCTGATTAATCAGTAAAACAAAAAAGCTCCCAATGGAAGCTCAATTATTATTTAGCAGATGCAATTAATTTAGCTAAACGAGATTTATCACGTGCTGCTTTGTTGTGATGAATTAAGCCTTTAGTTGCGGCAGAGTCAATAGCTTTAACTGCGGCTTGGTATAATGCTTGAACATCACCTTCGCCCGTTTCAACTGCTACGCGAACTTTTTTCATTGCAGTTCTTAAAGCAGAAACTTGAGTGCGTTTACGGCTAGAAACTTTTTCAGTTTGACGTGTACGTTTTTTTGCTGATGCTGTATTGGCCATGAATGGTCACCTCTTTTCAATAAATCTAGTCTAAGTCTGAAAACTTAGTCAACAAGAAATATTATACAGAAGACAATGTCAACTTGCAATAAAAATAAGTCAGATTATTTAATAAGCATTGAACTTGTGAGACAAGCAAAAGTTGTGTAATTTATTAAGAGCAAAAGCATAAATGGAGGCGAGTTTTTGAAGAGTAATAAATTTAGGGTGGTATCACCTTATGAACCAGCTGGTGACCAACCCCAGGCAATTAAAGAGTTAGCGGCTGGTTTAAGAGCAGGAAAAAAAGAGCAGATTTTACTTGGGGCTACTGGTACGGGTAAAACATATACGGTGGCTAAGGTAATCGAAGAAGTCAATAAACCAACATTGGTCCTAGCTCATAATAAAACACTAGCCGGTCAATTATATTCCGAATTATTAGAATTTTTCCCTGATAATGCGGTCGAATATTTTGTCTCCTACTATGATTATTATCAGCCAGAAGCCTATGTGCCATCTTCTGATACCTATATCGAAAAGGAATCCAGTGTCAATGACGAAATTGATAAGTTGCGTCATTCGGCTTCTTCTTCTTTATTAGAAAGAGACGATGTGATAGTAGTCGCCTCAGTGTCGTGTATTTATGGTTTAGTTGATCCGGACATGTATCGTGAGCATGTACTTTCTTTACGTCAAGGTCAAGAAATTGCCCGTGACCAAGTGATGGCTCGTTTAGTCGACATGCAATTTGTTCGCAATGATATTGATTTTCAACGTGGAACCTTTAGAGCCCGTGGCGATGTCCTAGAAATCTTTTTAGCTTCAAGAGATAAAGAAGTCATTCGGATTGAGTTTTTCGGTGATGAAATCGACCGTATCCGTGAAGTAGATGTTTTAACAGGTGAAATCAAAAAGGATGTCGAACACTATCCCATTTATCCGGCTACCCACTTCGTAGCTAATCAAAAACAAACGCAAAGAGCAGTTGAAAGTATTCGTCAAGAATTAGAGGAAAGATTAGAAGTCTTACGCTCTGAGAATAAACTATTAGAAGCTCAGCGACTAGAGCAAAGAACTAACTATGATATTGAAATGTTATTGGAAATGGGCTATTGTTCAGGCATTGAAAACTATTCGCGCCATCTGGATGGGCGTGCACCAGGAGAGCCACCTTATACGCTATTAGATTTCTTTCCTGATGATTTTCTAATCGTTGCTGACGAATCCCACATTACCATGCCGCAGATTCGTGGGATGTATAATGGTGACCGGGCGCGTAAGGAGCAGTTGGTTGAATACGGCTTTCGTCTACCTTCAGCTGTGGATAATCGTCCACTTAAACTCAATGAGTTTGAAGACCATATTAATCAGATTATTTATATCTCAGCCACACCAGGCCCTTATGAATTAGAACATACCAACCATGAATATGTCGAACAAATTATTCGTCCAACAGGTCTTTTGGATCCTGTTATAGAGGTTCGACCGATTAAGGGACAAATTGATGATTTAGTTTCCGAAATTAGTTTAAGAGTGGAAAGAAATGAACGTGTCTTTGTAACGACTTTAACCAAAAAAATGTCTGAAGACTTAACCGATTATCTAAGGGAATTGGATATTAAGGTCAAATATCTGCATTCAGATATTGTGACTTTGGAGCGAACGGAAATCATCCGTGATCTCAGATTAGGTGTTTTTGATGTCTTAATCGGGATTAACTTATTAAGAGAGGGACTAGATGTCCCTGAGGTATCACTGGTGACGATTTTAGATGCGGACAAGGAAGGCTTTTTAAGGTCAGAACGTGCCTTGGTACAAACAATTGGTCGAGCCGCTCGAAACCAAAACGGTCGCGTAATTATGTATGCAGACCGCATCACTAATTCTATGCAAAAAGCGATTGATGAGACAGAAAGACGACGCCAAATTCAAACAGCTTATAATAAAGAGCATGGCATCACACCGACGACTATCAAAAAAGATATTCGCGACTTAATTCGTATCACTCACGATGTGGAAGCAGAAGATCGTCAAGAAAATGTCTTACTAGATTTCAAACAACTATCTCGGATGCAAAGAGAGGAAGAGCTGGAGCGTTTAACCATGTTGATGAAAGCTTATGCTAAAGAAATGAATTTTGAAAAAGCAGCCGAGACGCGTGATTTAATGATGGAGTTGAAAGCGCATTTCAAGATAAAATAAGTAATAAAAATCTAACATTGTAATTTTTAATGTATTCCCTTACAATATAAGGGAATTCAAAAACAGAGTAGGTTATTTACGTAAAGTGCTTCTAGATGGGATGTCGCTAGAAGACGAAGTGATTCTCACGCGATAGATAATCGCCTCCGCTGTTTTCATCTTGTGGAGGGCACTCTTTTGAAGAGTGCTCTTTTTTGAGTCAAACTATCTAAGTGGGGAGAGTAAAACATGCAAGCAAATCCAAAAAAACAGCCAGTCTTTCGCTTTAACCATCGTGAGATTAAGCATGGCGACCCGACCATTCTCTGTGGAATCGTCAATGTGACCCCAGATTCTTTTTCAGATGGAGGAAAATGGTTTGGTCTAGAAGTGGCCTGTAAGCGAGCGATGGAATTGATTAAGCAAGGTTGTCAAATGATTGATATCGGAGGAGAATCTACCCGTCCGGGGTCGACTTATGTGGCCGTAGAAGAAGAAATCCAACGTGTCGTCCCAGTTATCAAGGCCCTAAGAGCGCAATCTGATGTAATAATCTCAGTTGATACTTGGAAAGCTGAGGTCGCTCAAGCAGCGCTTGCAGCCGGAGCCGATATTATCAACGATATTACTGGACTTTTAGGTGACCCGCGCATGGCCTCAGTGATTGCACCAACTCAAGCTGGTGTCATTGTGATGGCTAATCCAGTAATTGTCCGTCCAGACCATCCTTCCGCCAAGGTCTTTCCACAGTTTGGAGCAGAAGGCGTCTTTAGCAAAGCAGAATTGGACGCTTTTGCCAAAATGGACGCTGTTGAATTGATGGATAAGTATTTTGATAAGTCTTTAAAGTATGCGGCTGAAGCGGGTATCAAAAAAGACCGCATCGCACTTGACCCAGGTATCGGCTTTGGTTTAACTAAACGTGAGAACTACCAATTAATCCATCAAGCCAATCGGATTCACCAAAAAGGCTTTACCTGCTTCTTAGGGGTTTCTCGTAAACGCTTTATTCAAAACACCCTGCAAGAAGCTGGCTTTAATGTAGATGTTGAAACCGAAGAAGGATTCAAACAAAGAGACGAAGGCTCTGCTGCCTTATCCGCTATCGCTGCTTTTATGGGTATCGAAATGCTTAGGGTTCATGTGGGAAGCTCTCACCGGATTGCTTCGTTAATTGGTAACCACTTGCGCTTATCTGATGGCTTAGAGGATACAAATTTTGCTGCTTATCCACTTAAATAGGAGGAGTTATGTTTAAGATAAAATTAAATAACATGCGTTTTTATTCGCATATTGGCTATTTTCCTGAAGAGAAGAAATTAGGTCAAAATATCGCTGTTGATCTGACGGTGACCATGAAGGCCAGTCTCACGCGAGATGATTTAAATGAAACAGTCTCTTATGCGCATTTTTATGATCTAGTTGCTGAATATATAAAAAAAACACGGGTCGACTTAATTGAAACAGTTGCTTTTGACCTTTTAGATTTAATAAAACAATCCAATCCACAACTAATTAGTCAGGTCAAAGTCAATGTTCGCAAATTACAATTACCCATCGATGGTATTTTAGATTCTGCCGAAATTGAATTGGAGGGATAGAGGATGGCAACTGTTTATCTGAGTGTCGGATCTAACTTAGGAGATCGGATGGCTAATCTGCGAAAGGGGCAAGAGCTGTTAGCGACTCATCCACAAATTGAAGTCTTAAAAGCCTCGGCCTATTATCAGACTTCTCCAGTAGGAGGAGTCGTGCAAGATGACTTCATTAATCAAGCTCTCGCCATTGAAACAGACTTAGATCCTTATGACTTATTGGACTACCTTCATGAAATAGAAGCCAAGTTACTAAGAAAGCGATTGATCGTTTGGGGACCTAGAACTTTAGATATGGATATCTTATATTTTGGCCATCTAGAAAGTGAAGACCCTCAGCTAACTTTACCGCATCCCGAAATAATGAACCGTTTGTTTGTGTTAATTCCTTTAAAAGAAATTATTGACACCAATTTTTATGCTTATTGTCAAATTAATCAAGCCATTGAACATTTAGAAAAGACACAAGACCAAAGAATAGAAAGAGTGGTAGAAAATGAAAGAAATTAATTTGAATCGTATAGAAGAATTAGTTCGTGAGCTTTTAATCGAAATCGGAGAAGACCCAGATCGTGAGGGGCTCATTGAAACACCTAAACGTGTTGCCAAGTCGCTAAAGGAAATTACAGCTTCTACTCGCTTAGAAGAATTTACGGAAGGAAAAATGTTCCCAACCGATGCCAGTCCTAATCAACAAATGGTGGCAGTTAATAATATCCCTTTTTATTCTATGTGTGAACATCATATGTTACCCTTCTTTGGGAATGTTCATGTAGGCTATCTTCCACAAGATGGACAAATTATTGGCCTGTCAAAAATACCAAGATTGGTAAACTATGCTGCAAGAAAGTTAAATGTGCAAGAAAATATTACGCGTGAAGTCGCTGAGGTTTTGATGGAGATTACCCATGCTAAGGGAGTAGCTGTGGTGGTTGATGCCCGTCATATGTGTGTGGAAATGCGCGGGGTCCAAAAAGTCAACTCCATTACCCGTACCAATTATTATTTAGGCGCCTTTAATGAAGATGTTCAGTTGCGGAATGAATTTCTGCAGTCTTTACCTAAGGTGAACGCCTTATGATTAACAGTTTGACCGATGATTTACCATCTATTCTTTATGGTGAAGGAGACCGTCTAAGTGTTTTAAAAGCCATGTTGAAACAATTGGGCCAACCGGACCAAACCGTTAAAATCATCCATATTGCGGGAACTAATGGTAAGGGGTCAACTGCTAATATGATTTCTCATTTATTACTTGCTCATGGATATCGCACAGGACTATTTACCAGTCCTCATTTATATTCAGAATGTGAAAGTATTAAAGTCAATGACCAAATGATTAGTCAGTCAGATTTTAGCTGTATCATGGCGGAAGTTCACCGAGCGGCGATTGTGTTAGGCTTAGACCCACAAAAAGATTTGTCACAATTTGAGACCACCTTTTTGATTGGGATCCTTTATTATGCCCATTTAGCCTGTGATTATCTAGTTTTAGAATGTGGTGTAGGTGGGGGCCTTGATGCGACCAATGCAATTAGCCACTCTGAATATGCCATCTTTACTAAAATTGGTATGGATCATTTAAATTTACTGGGGGATTCTTTGCAAGCTATCGTAGAGACTAAAGCTGGTATTATCCGTTCAAATCAACAAGTCATTGTGGCGCCGAACCAAAAGAACGGAGTGGTTGAGCGTCTTAAACAAATAAGCTCGGAGCAAAAAAGTTCTTTCCATGACAGCTCTGACCAAAAGATTGTTTACAAGCGTCCACATTATTTTCAAGTGGAACTAAATCAAAAAAGTTTTGAACTCTACTTGCCCTTATTAGGGACTTTCCAAAATGAAAATTTAAAGACCGTCTTTAAATGGTATCAAGTATGGTTGGAAAGTGAACAACCTTCTCCTATAGAGACTGACATGACAAAAGCTTTTAAAGACTTAAGAATGGTAGGACGTTTTGAAAAAGTGCAAAGCACTCCCGACATTATCCTAGATGCTGCTCATAATTTAGATGCCATTCAAGAATTAATCTCTAGCATCCAATCATTATATGCTGGTCAAAAGTTGAGCATTTTGTGTGGTTTTCTCAAAGACAAAGATGTACCGGCTATTCTAGATGAATTATTAAAATTAACTGCTGATTTTTATGTGACCCAGCCCGATTTTCCAGATCGAGCGATGGATACCAAAGAGCTAGCAAAACTTTTTGAACAAAAAGGAAGCTCAGTGATTTCTTATCCGGATAGTCGTGCAGGCTTAAAACAACTGATGGAAGACCAAGACGATCCTATTATTGTTGTGGGCTCTTTCCATCTGATAAAAAAAGTGAGGGATTTGTTTGCAACAAATTAATGCAGCAGAGCTTTTGAATAATGCGCAAGAATTGATTAAAGTCTCACCCTTCTTTAATCAGAAGAAGTTTTTAAGGCTCCAAGAAATAATGGATCAATATCCTGCAAGCAATCTCTTGGACCGCAAAAGTCCATTGCACTTATCAGCATCAGCCTTGGTTTTTCAAGATCAGTCTTTAGTTTTTATTCATCATCCTTATTTACATAAAACTTTATTACCTGCAGGACACGTGGAAATAGGGGAGACCCCTCAAACAACAGCCTTGCGTGAGCTATACGAAGAAACGGGTTTAAAATTCACCTCCCTTACTCAGTCCGAATTAGTAGACCTTAATCTATTTGCCATCCCCGCTAACCCACAAAAAGGCGAAGGGGCTCATTATCATCTGGATTTTAGGTACTACTTCCAAGGGACCACTAAACAAAGCGCTCAATCAGAATTGGCTGTTCACTTATTAGCAGAAGATCAAGCTCCAGACGAATTTCAGCCCTATTTCCAATTAATTAAGAAAACCCCTTGATTATGAGACTGCTTTAAACTATAATTAATCATTGTTCTGTATGAAAATTCAGAACAATGCCCTCGCTCGGTTTAGCGCATCACCAACGCTTTACTTAGCTAGTGGAAATAAAATAGAAAGAGGTGAATAATATGGCATTAACACAAGAACGTAAAACTGAAATCATGAAAGAATACGCACGTCACGAAGGTGATACCGGTTCTGTTGAGGTTCAAGTTGCTGTCTTAACAGAAGACATCAACAATTTAAACGACCATATTAAAACACATAAGAAAGATTTTCACTCTTATCGTGGATTAATGAAGAAAATTGGTCACCGTCGTAACCTTCTTGCTTACCTACGTAACAAGGACGTTACTCGTTACCGTGATTTAATTAAAAGATTAGGATTACGTCGTTAATCCTGCGACTAAAGGATGGCAATTAGCCATCCTTTTTGTTATATTACTAGTAGATTTGTTCGGAGTTTCACACTATACAAAAATGAGTCGTTTAAACTTTAAACGGTTGATTTTTGTTTAGTGCTACTCCGAATGATTAAAAATTTAAAAGGAGTTATGTTATGACAACTAAACAAGTATTTGAAACAAATTGGGGAGGCCGTCCCTTAATTGTTGAAGTAGGACAAATGGCTAAACAAGCCAATGGAGCAGTTTTAGTACGTTATGGCGATACAGTCGTTTTGACTGCTGCTGTCGCTTCCAAATCCCCTTCACCGATGAATTTCTTCCCCTTAACGGTTCACTACATTGAAAAAATGTATGCGGTTGGTAAGGTGCCAGGTGGTTTCTTAAAACGTGAGGGTAGACCTTCTGATAACGCGACCCTGACTGCCCGCTTAATTGACCGTCCAATCCGCCCAATGTTTCCTGAAGGCGTGCGGAATGAAATTCAAATTACTAATACAGTCCTTTCAGTTCAACAAGATTGCTCACCAGAGATGGCAGCTATGTTTGGTTCTTCGCTAGCATTGGCTATTTCAGATATACCATTTGATGGACCGATTGCCGGAGTGGATGTGGGACGTGTCGATGGTGAATTTGTTATCAACCCTACACCCGACCAAAAAGAAGTTTCTGAGATTGATTTAACCGTAGCAGGGACTGCGACCGCGATCAACATGGTAGAATCTTCTGCTAAGGAAGCATCAGAAGAGGATATGCTGGAAGCCTTATTGTTTGGACACGCTAATATTCAAGAATTAGTGGCCTTTCAAAAAGAGATTGTCCAAGCAGTTGGAAAAGAAAAATTTGAATTTGAATTAGTTCAAATCGATCAAGAAATCACTGAGCAAGTCAAGAGCTTATACAATGAAAAAATGGTTACAGCTGTCAAAACACAGGAAAAACAAGCCCGCGATGAAGCGGTTAATCAATTGAGTGAAGAAGCTGAAGTTTTCTTTAGTGAAAAGTATGCCGAAGCAGAAGATTTAGAAGAGAAACTGAAAGATGTTTCTTCGGCTATGCAGGACTTAGAAAAAGAAGTCGTTCGTCGGTTGATTACCCATGACCGTATTCGTCCAGATGGTCGTCAAATAGATGAAATTCGTCCTTTGGAATCTTTGGCTGGCATTTTACCACGTACCCATGGTTCAGGACTCTTCACCCGTGGACAAACGCAAGCTTTATCAGTAGCTACCTTGGCTCCTTTATCCGAACATCAAATTATTGATGGTCTTGGATTAGAAGAAGGCAAACGCTTCATGCATCATTATAACTTCCCTAACTTCTCAGTAGGAGAAACCGGACGAGTGGGTTCACCAGGTCGTCGTGAAATTGGTCACGGTGCGCTAGGTGAGAAAGCTTTAACCCAAGTGATTCCTTCAGAAGAAGAATTCCCATACGTTATTCGTTTAGTGGCTGAAGTATTAGAATCCAACGGTTCTTCTTCACAAGCATCCATTTGTGCCGGTACGCTGGCATTAATGGATGCCGGTGTTCCGATTAAAGCACCGGTGGCAGGAATTGCTATGGGCTTAGTGATGGACGGTGATAACTACACTGTCCTAACCGATATCCAAGGCTTAGAAGACCACTTAGGCGATATGGACTTTAAAGTGGCGGGGACTGCCGAAGGCATTACGGCCTTACAAATGGATATTAAGATAAAAGGAATTACTAAGGCCATTTTAGAAGAAGCTTTAGCCCAAGCTAAAAAAGCCCGTCTCGAAATCCTAGATAATATCACTCGTGAATTAGCTCAACCACGACCAGAATTAAGTCCTTATGCACCGAAGATTGAAATGGTTCAAATTGATCCTGAAAAAATTAAGGTGGTTATTGGTAAGGGTGGTGACACCATTAACTCCATTATTGACCAAACTGGCGTTAAGATGGATATTTCTCAAGAAGGACAAGTTAGCATTGCTTCTTCAGATTTAGCTATGATTAAAAAGGCAAAAGAGATTGTGCTTAGCTTAGTTGAAGATGTGGAAGTCAATAAAATATACGAAGGTAAAGTTATTAGAATTGAGAAGTATGGTTGCTTTGTGGAAGTCCTACCTGGTAAATCAGGTTTGCTTCACATCTCTCAAATTGATCATCGTCGCATTGAAAAGGTCGAAGATGTCTTTGATATTGGGGATACTGTAACAGTCAAAGTAACCAGTATCGATGAAAAAGGTCGGATTGATTTATCACGTAAAGTGTTAATGCAAAAGCCAGAATAATTATTAACGATAAATTTAATAAGTCTTAGCCCCCTCCTATAAATGAAGGGGGCTTATTCTAATTCATTAGTCTTTAATCAGTAGTCGTTGAGGTGGAAAGAGGCTCAAATTTTAATTTAAGGTGGTCTATGTTATAATAACTGAGATAAGCCAGAATTTGACCCCTTAATGGAGATCAAGCTGCTAAGCGTTTAATAAAATATGAAAAAATAATAATAGAGGTGTATTATGAGTGAGATTAAAGTTATTCCCTTAGGTGGTGTTCGCGAAGAAGGCAAGAATATGTATTTGGTCGAAGTCGATCAAGCCATATTTGTGCTAGATTGTGGGCTATTGTATCCACAAGATGATTTATTAGGAATTGATATGGTGATTCCAGACTTCACCTATTTAGAAGAAAATGCTGAGCGTGTAGTGGGGATTTTCTTGTCACATGGGCATGCCGATGCAGTAGGTGCTTTACCTTATTTATTAGATAAGATTGATGCCCCGGTTTTTGGAACCCAGTTAACGATTGAATTGGCTTCTATTTCTGCTCGTAGACAAGGACACGATGACCGCCTTGAAAATTTCCATGTGATTGATTCAGAAACTGAAATTGAATTTGGTGATGTCAATGTTTCTTTCTTCCCTACCACTCACACCATTCCAGATTCAGTCGGAATCGTGATAGATACTAAAGATGGGGCGATTGTCTTCACAGGCGATTTCCGCTTTGACCCTTCAGCTTCTCAAGCTTACCGCACTGATTTTGGTCGGTTGACAGACTTAGGTAAGAAAAAGGTTCTTGCCTTATTGAGTGACTCTGCTGAGGCAGAATCACCAGTGGAAAATGTGAATGATCGTGTTATTACAGAAGAAATAACAGAAGTCTTCCGCAATGCGCGAGGAAGAGTGATAGTAGGGACGATTGGCTCGAACATTATGCGTATTCAGCAAGTCTTAGAAGCAGCTCACCATTCAAGACGAACCATTTTCTTCCCAACCAAAGACCTTTACGAAATTGTCGATGTCGCTTTAAAGTTAGATAAAATTTCTATTCCAAGTCGTGATGTCTTTGGTAATTTTAAAAATATCGATAAATATCAAGAGGATCAAATTGTTATTCTGGCTACTGGCGATGTGGGCGAACCGATTCAAACTATCCAAGCCATGGCTCAAGGTAAGCATAAAACAGTCACCATAAAGGAAGATGATACGGTTTATATTGCAACCACTCCATCTGTTTCAATGGAAAAGAGTGTGACTCGTACCAAAGATATGATTTATAGAGCCGGTGCTCGGGTTATGAGTGTGACAGACCACTTTAAGACATCGGGTCATGCTACACCCAATGATTTAAAATTAATGTTAAACTTTATTCAACCGGACTTTTTACTTCCAGTCAGTGGGGAATACCGTATGTTAAGAGCCCACGGTGATCTAGCCTTGCAAGTGGGAATGTCTGAAGATCAAATTATTATCCCATCTATTGGAGATGTATTAAGCTTTGAAAACGGAAAAGTTATCCAAGCAGGTCAGGTGACAGCAGGGGATGTCTTAGTCGATGGAAGTGGCGTAGGCGATATTGGGAATGTGGTTTTAAGAGACCGTCGTATTTTAAGTGAAGACGGAATTTTCGTTGTAGTCGCGACTATTTCACGTCGTTTGAAGAAAATTCTAGTTGGCCCACAAATTACCTCGCGTGGTTTCGTCTTTATGAAAACTTCCATTGATTTAATTGAAGCTTGTTCAGATATTACGCTAGATGTTTTAGAAAAACACATTGTTTCAGATGATTTTGATTGGAATAATCTTAAGGGCGATCTGCGTGAAAAAATTGGTAAGTATCTATATAAGGAGACTAAACGTCGTCCGGTTATCCTACCGATTATTATGGAAGCTTCAAATTATCAAGTAAAAAAAGGTGATAAATAATTATGAATAAACGCAGTATTAGACAGTTTTGGGACATGGTGATTGCTCTTGTCCTATCCCTAATCTTGTTTTTTGTGTCTGATGAAGTAGCCATTAATTTTTTTGGGCTTGAGCTAATTATTGCCTTAATTCCTTTAATGTGGTTGGCATTGCGCCATGGCGCCCCATCAGCTATTATTAGCGGACTTTTGGTAGGAATTATCCAAGGAGTGCTTAACGGGGGATTAGATGATGGGTTAGTCTTAATCGTTCAATGGATTGCTCCCATCTTAGCAGTAGGAGTAACCGGTTTATTTGCGAAATATACACAAAAGACCTTGAACAATAAACGTTACTCTTCTACTTATTTGAATATCTTCACTGGCAGTCTTTTAGCTTTAATATTATTTATTGCTATTCGCCAACTGATTGTGCCATTTGCCTTGGGTGAAGAAGTCTTATTTGAGTTCAATAATCTTAACCATTGGCTAGGTCTTTTATTATCCTGGCTGCTATCAGCAAGTGTCCTAGTGCTGCTTGCGCGATTTATGCCACAAACAATTATTCCCAAACGCAGTAAATATCTTTCACGCAAAGAAACTTCTAGTTTATTAAATGATTAACAAAATTAATTAAAGCCCCCATCTTAATGATGAGGGCTTTTAAAAAACAGCGGGGAGGATGCTGTTTTAATCAAATCTTTAATCGATTAATGGACTTAAGCAATTAAAGTTTCTGTGATGGCAGTCACATTAATAATTTGATTCAAATTTAAAAGGAAGTGATTGGCTCCTACTTGCAGGCTAACGTTGTTTTGTGAACCAATTGGAGCCAGTACATATGCTTCCATTTCGGTCATATCCATTGTTTGATCGGGTAAATAATATTCAATGAGTATGTTTAAAGGAACTTGCTTGATATAAGCTTGATGAAGGATTCTTTCAACTTGTGCAAGGGGCATCATTTCAATAGATTCTTTGATAAGTGGAGTGGGTTGAAAGAAAGGTTGAAAAAGGGATTGGCTTACACGGCCAAGCCAGTTATTTTGTCTTTTGATGGGTAATTCCATAAAAACCTCTCCTTTAATATCGAACGTTTGTTTGTAATTATATTATACGAACAAAGGTTCTTTTTGTCAACCTTTTTACGAACAAATTTTCGCATTTCATAATGGCTGTATTTTATTTATTTTTCAGCTTATCTTTATGTAGAGAGTGAATTGTGGTACTATATAGAACATGAAGTAATGGAGGGAAGTCATGTTAAAACAAAGGGGATTATTAATCGTTTTATCAGGCCCTTCGGGTGTCGGAAAAGGAACAGTTCGCAGCGCGATTTTTGAAGATTCAAATTGTGACTATGTTTATTCTGTTTCAGCAACTACTCGAGAGCGTCGACCAGGTGAATTAGAAGGGGTAGACTACTTCTTTATGAGTAGAGAATCATTTGAGGACTTAATTTCCCAAGAAGCCTTGTTAGAGTACGCGGAATATGTTGGAAATTACTACGGGACGCCGCTAGCATCTATTGAAGAAAATTTAGCGCAAGGACGCGATGTATTTCTTGAAATTGAAGTTCAAGGTGCCCGTAAGGTGAGAGAGAAGATTCCTGAGGGAATTTTCATTTTCTTAGCGCCTCCAAGTCTGAATGAGTTGGAGTCCCGTCTAACCGATCGTGGAACGGATTCCCAAGAAGTAATCGCTCGCCGTATGAATAAAGCTAAAGAGGAAATTGAATTAATGCGTCACTATGATTACGTGGTAGTTAATGATGAAATTTCTGAGGCGGTCGATGAAATTAATGCTATAATTAAAAGTGAACATCTAAGGGTTGAAAGAGTCATGCATTCGATCCAGGCCGATATTAATGCATATTTTGAAGAGGAGGCTAAGCAATCATGATGCTATATCCATCAATTGACGAATTATTGAAAAAAGAACCATCTAAGTATTCTTTAATAACTTTGGCAAGTAAACGCGCTAAAGAAATGGAAGATTATAAAATTATGCAATTACAAGACTATCAATCAGATAAACCTGTAGGCAAGGCTTTAGAAGAAGTTGTTGCGGGCGTATTATCCATTAAAAAATAAGAGGGCGAATAAGAAGGCTACTATGCAGATCATTTTTAATGATTTCATAGTAGCTTTTTAATAGGAGGTGAGCGAATGATCGCTGAAGTTATCATTGATATACCTACTGCACAAGTCAATCATAGCTTTGATTACAAAGTAAGTGCTGAAATGCAAGCTTTAATAAAGGTTGGTATGCGAGTGGAAGTTCCTTTTGGATATCGTAACCTAATGGCTTTTGTTGTTCATTTAAAAGATAATAGTGACTATCAAGGGGAATTAAAGGCGATTAGACGCTTGATTGATTACGAATCTTTTTTGAGTCAGGAACTAGTTGAACTTTCTCAAGTGCTTGCCGACCAACTTTATGCTTTTAGGATTTCAGTCCTACAAGCCATGTTGCCAAGTATTTTACGAGTCAAGTATCAAACGGTTGTTACAGTTAAACAGTCTGAAAAATTAGCTGAAGTGCTCGATTGTTCACCTGCAAAGTTAAATCAGCTTGGTGTCACGCGCCAATGGTTGGAAGAAAGGTTGACAGCTAGTCAAATTCGTTCATTATTAGATGAAGAAATCATTCAATTATCTTATCAGTTAATTGATAAAAAAACGCATAAGACCCTTAAGTATATCTTGCCTAATCGTTCACAGGCAGAATACCAAGACTTACTCGATCATTTAGATAAACGCAGTCATAAACAAGGTCAAGTTTTATCAGTCCTCATCGACCATCAATGGACTCAAGCCATAGAGTTCGATCAATTAGCAAAGCTGGCTCAAGTTTCTAAGGCCACCCTTAATACCATGATTAAAAAGGGGTGGTTGACGCTGGAAGAAAGGGAAGTTTATCGGCCTGCTTATCAAGTAGATCAAGCACCTCCTTCCTCAGCCAAAGCCTTATTAGCACAGCAACAAACAGCATTTGAGACTATAAAAAATCACATGACAGCTGAAGAAGCCCAAACCTTTTTATTGCAAGGAGTCACCGGATCAGGTAAAACCGAAGTCTATTTACAATTAATAGCTGAAGCCCTTAAAGCTGGTAAATCAGCGATTCTATTAGTGCCAGAGATTGCCTTAACACCACAAATGGTAGACCAGGTGATTGGTCGCTTTGGCAAAGGCGTTGCCGTTTTGCATTCAGCTTTATCATTGACCGAAAAATATGATGAATGGCGCAGAATCATTCGGCAAGAAGCGAAAGTGGTCGTCGGAGCGCGTTCTTCTATTTTTGCTCCGTTAAAAAATATCGGCATCATTATTATTGATGAAGAACATGAAACGACCTATAAACAAGGAGACAATCCACGTTATCATGCAAGAGAAGTTGCTAAATGGCGATCAAAATACCATCAGTGTCCCTTAGTTTTAGGTTCAGCCACACCTTCTTTAGAATCACGTGCTCGGGCTGAAGTTGGTAAGTATCAATTATTAAGAATGGACCAACGTGTTAATCAACAACCCTTACCACCCGTAACCATAGTGGATATGACTCAGCATTTATTGGATCAAGAAACACTGGAACTTTCTCAACTTTTAGAAGATAAAATTGCCGAAAAATTAGCGTCTAAAGAACAGGTTGTTTTGCTTTTAAATCGCAGAGGCTATGCCTCTTATGTCTTATGCCGTGAATGTGGTCATGTCATTCAATGCCCACATTGTGACATCTCTTTAACTTACCATAAGACTGGAGAAAAGCTTAAATGTCATTATTGTGATTACCAAGTAGGACTGCCAACCAATTGTCCTCAGTGTGGTTCTAAGCATTTGAGAAAACAAGGCATTGGCACTCAAAAAGTAGCCGAAAGTTTAAAGCAACGCTTTCCTCAAACACCCATTATCCGTATGGATAATGACACCACTCGACGCAAGGGCGCTCACAAAAAATTATTAAAAGCATTTGCCAGTCAAGCAGGTTCAATCCTTTTAGGAACACAGATGATTGCTAAAGGTCTCGACTATGAACAGGTAACCCTGGTTGGTGTTATTAATGCAGACACTGGTTTGAACTTACCAGACTTTAGAGCTGCTGAAAAAACCTTTCAGTTGCTGACTCAAGTAGCCGGAAGAACAGGGCGAGGCAAGCTAAAAGGCGAAGTGGTCATTCAAACCTATAATCCTAACCATTATGTGATTCAGCTAGCCAAAAAACATGATTATGACAATTTTTTTTATTACGAAATGCGAAGACGCCATATGAGCCATTATCCTCCTTATTTTTATACAACATTAATTAAGGTGTCTTCTAAAAACCGAGGCAAGGCTCAAAAAATGATCTATCAACTCAAGGATCAATTGATGGACAAAGTGAATACCCAATTAATGATATTAGGTCCCTCAACAGGAGGAATTGAAAGAATCAATGATTATTATCAATTCCATTTGCTCTTAAAATATAAAGAAGTAGACTTAGTTAAAGATCAGCTACAAACTATTCTTCTTGCTAGTCAAGAAAGCCAGGCCAAGGGAGTCTTTGTTCAAATAGACCATGAACCCCAGTATTTTATTTAGAAAGAGGTTATTGAATGAAAAAAATAATTTTTATGGGAACCCCTCCTTTTGCGGCAACCATTCTGAAAGGATTAATTCAACAAGTAGAGTATGAAGTGATTGCAGTAGTGACTCAACCAGATCGTCCAGTTGGTCGAAAACGTATTCTAACACTACCTCCAGTTAAAAAAACAGCTTTAGAAGCTAATATTCCAGTCTTTCAACCGGAAAAGTTAGCCGATTCAAAGGACTATCAGACTCTATTGAATACAGAAGCCGATTTAATCATAACGGCTGCTTACGGACAGAAAATACCACTTGCTTTATTAGAAGCACCCAGTCAAGGGTCTATTAATGTTCATGCTTCACTCTTACCTAAATATCGTGGAGGGGCTCCAATTCATTATGCAATTTGGCGGGGTGAAGAAGAGACGGGTGTAACAATTATGAAAATGACTGAAGAAATGGATGCTGGGGATATTCTCATTCAAACAGTTTTACCGATTTCTGAGAAGGATGATGTGGGCATACTGTTTGAAAAACTGGCTGTCGTTGGTAAAGAATTATTATTGAATTTCTTGCCGAAATTTTTTAATGGGGAGTATGAAGCGACTCCACAAGAATATAGCCAAGTACTATATTCTCCAACCATCAAAAAGCATGAAGAGCAGTTAAATTGGTTGCAAAGTGCGCGTGTCATTGACCGTCATATACGCGCCTTTAGACCTTTTCCAACAACCTATACCCTACTAGATGGTCAAAGAGTAAAAATCTGGCAAGCTCAACCCTTAAAAGAACTGGATGATAATATTGAAAGAATATTAACAGAAGAAATTCCGGGCCAAATTGTTGCTGCTGATGAAGAACACTTCTATGTTCGATGTGGTCAAGATTCCTACTTAGCAGTTAGTGAATACCAACCCGCTGGAAAAAAAAGGATGATGGTTAAAGAATACTTAAAAGGGACACCGGCAGAAAGTTTAATTGGTAAGATATTCGACAGTGAAAAGGACTAATAAATAATGAAAATTAAACAAAGAAGCCAAACAAAATTGAAAAACAACCTCCGCTGGGACATGCTGAGATTGTTAGATCAAATTGATAACCAAGACCAATATTCTAATATCATGATAGATAATTATCTGGCTTCAAGTAATCGAAGCAGTCAAGATAAAAATTTAGTGGTTAAGGTGGTTTACGGTAGTGTCCAACGTCGCTTGACCTTGGATTTCTATTTACAGGATTTAGTAAAAGGTAAAATAGAAGATTGGGTACGCAGCCTATTGCGATTATCTATCTATCAAGCTGTTTATTTAGACCGCGTGCCTCAGCACGCTATTGTAAATGAAGCAGTCGAGATAGCCAAAGTAAACGGCCACCAAGGCATTGGAAAATTAGTTAATGCTATTTTACGTAACTTTTTCCGCCAAGAGCCTCAGTCATTGACGGTAATCACAGAACCCTTGGAGAGACTATCGATTGAGCATTCCGTTCCGCTTTGGTTGGTCAAATACTTTGACCAGCACTTACCAGAACATCAGCTCAAAGCATTTCTTTCTAGTTTGAATCAAGTTCCTAATTTGAGTGCTAGAATCAATGGTCCAACAGCCAAACGATCACATATCATGGACCAATTAAAAGAGCAAGGGTTGGCGGTTACTAGCAGTCAAGTTTCTCCTTTTGGTTTTCGAATCACAGCAGGGGATGTCTTTAATAGTCAAGCTTATCAGGAAGGTTTGTTTACCATTCAGGATGAATCATCCATGCTGGTTGCACCTTTAGGTAAATTGACAGGTTCTGAAAATGTTTTGGATGCATGTGCAGCTCCAGGAGGAAAAGCTAGCCATATTGCTTCACTTCTAACTGACGGACACTTAACAGCTTTAGATATTTCTAAGCATAAGTTAAGTATCTTAAAAGATCATGCCGAGCGGTTAGGCTTAAGTCATAAGATAGATTCAATAGTAACCGATGCCTTGGACTTCCAACCACTTTCTCAAACTGCTTTTGATGTGATATACTTAGATGCACCCTGTTCGGGTATCGGTTTGATGCGTCGTAAACCTGAAATCAAATATCAGAAGTCGCCTGTCGCTATTCAAGAACTGGTTAAATTACAAAAGCAATTATTTAATCATATGCTTTCTTTGCTCAAGCCAGGTGGTCGCTTAGTCTATTCTACTTGCACCCTGACTTATGAGGAAAATGAACAATTAATTGAAGAAATCTTAAAGGAAAATAGTGAGTGGCAAGTGGAGTCCATCCTAGCTGAAGAAGTTTTAACAGATAATGTAATAACTTCCCAAGGCTTTCTTCGCATTTGGCCCCAACAGCATGGAACAGATGGCTTTTTTATCAGTCGTTTTCTTAAAAAAATAGATTGAGGTGAGTTATGAAAATCACTATACATTCAAACATAGGGAGAAAGAGAAGTTCTAACCAGGATTATGCGGATTATTTTTATTCTCAAAACCAACAAATCCTTTTTATTCTATGTGATGGCGTGGGAGGCAACTTGGCAGGAGATATTGCTAGTCAACAAACGACAGAGTTTGTTGGTCGGGCATTCGAAACAATTGATTACCCTATGACCATCACCCAAGCGCATGCTTGGATGACCCAAATGACCAATCAAGTGAATACTTTCATTTTGAATCAAGCAGACCTTAATCCAGATTATGAAGGAATGGGAACGACAATTGTACTTGCAACAATTGTCGAGCAGACCATTCTTATTTGTCATGTCGGTGATTCGCGGGCTTATGCATACGGAGCGGGCCAATTAAAGCAATTAACCGAAGACCATTCTTTAGTCAATGAGTTAATTCGTACAGGTGAAATAACAGTAGAAGAGAGTATTGATCACCCACGTCGTAATGTGGTCACCCAATCCATTGGAACACCAATGGTTTTAGAACCAGCTTTTTCAGAGATTTCTCTTGATAAAGTGGAACTTCTCTTGCTTTGCTCGGATGGTTTAAACGGCATGCTTAAAAATGAAGAAATTGAACAAATAATTAATAATCAAACAGATTTAGACCGCTTAGGTGATGAACTAGTCGCAGCGGCTAATAATGCTGGGGGTCTCGATAATATTACTATTATTCTAGCCAGCGATTTTAATTTGGAGGACGAAGGAGGTGACATTATTCATGGAAATAGGGGATAAACTATCCGATCGTTATGTCCTAACTTCTGTCATTGGTCAAGGCGGCATGGCAAATGTCTTTTTAGCTCATGATTTAATTTTGGATCGAGACGTAGCTGTGAAGGTGTTACGCTATGACTTCCAGGATAATCAAGATGCGATTCGTCGCTTCCAAAGAGAAGCCATTTCAGCCAGTCAACTGCTACATCCCAATATTGTAGAAGTTTATGATGTCGATGAACATGAAAAACAGCAATATATTGTGATGGAATATGTAAAAGGTCAAGACCTTAAAACTTTTATCAAAAAGAATGCACCTGTCCCGCTAGAACTAGTTGTTTCCATTATGGGACAAATTGTAGCGGCTATCGATGTGGCTCACAAAAATCGTATTATTCACCGCGATATAAAACCACAAAACATTTTAATTACTGCAAATAATGTGGTTAAGATTACGGACTTTGGTATTGCTGTGGCTTTATCAGATACTTCGATTACTCAAACCAACACCTTGCTAGGCTCAGTTCATTACCTATCGCCCGAGCAAGCCAAGGGCAATAGTGCAACCACTAAATCAGATATTTATGCCATGGGTGTAGTTTTATATGAGCTAATCACGGGTTCTGTCCCACATGATGGTGAATCCGCAGTTTCGATTGCACTTAAACATTTTCAAGAACCCTTTCCAACTATTCGAGAGCGCTTAGAATATGTTCCTCAGAGCTTAGAGAATGTCGTCTTAAAAGCGACGGCTAAGCAAGCGAAGGATCGTTATCGTACGGCTCAAGAGATGTTTAACGACTTATCTTCTTCTCTTAGTGTCGGACGTATTGATGAAAAACCCTTTATTCCTAGCAGTCAGTTGGATGAATCAGAACAATTTAAATCCATTCAGCCCATTCCAGCCGCTGATCGTGTGTTGACGGAAACAATCGAAGGGCCTGAGCCTTTAAATGAAGAGGAGTTTCCAACTTTTGATTTACCAGATAAAAAGACTAGCCATTTAGGGTCCAAGATTTTTAAAATTCTCTTCTTTGCTACGATATTGTCCTTACTATCTTTAGCTGTCTTTTTCGCCTATCGCTTATTCGTTGCCAGTGTAATCGTTCCTGAATTGGCTGGCCTAGACCAAAAACAAGCCATTGAATTACTAGAAGAGAATGATTTAATGCTAGGCGAAAGTACTGTTGTTTGGGATGATCTTATTCCGCGCGGCCAAATTATTGAAAGTGATCCCCAATCAGGGGACCGCATAAATCGTGGCTCTAAAGTTAATTTAACCTTCTCTGACGGCAAGCCGAGAGTCAAAATCGGTGATTACCTCAATCAAAACTATGAGCCGGTCCGTCGTAAACTAATTGATGCAGGTTTTATAGTTGACTTAAGGTATTTAGCAGCTAGTCAGTCAGAAGCAGGTAAAATTTTAGAACAGAGTATTGCACCGGGTACGGAAGTCGTTCCTGGTGAAAGTTCAATTATTTTAGTAATCGGATCCTATTCTGAGCAAACGACCATGCAAGATTTTACTAATTTATCAATTGATATGGTCTATAAGTTTGCAGACACTTATGGTCTCTATGTAGAAGAAGCTTATCAATATCATGATTATCTACCTGAAGGGATTGTCATTGATCAAGACCCACTTTCAGGCTCACCCATTGCTCAAGGAGACACCATTAAGGTGACGGTATCTCAAGGTGAAGAAAAAGCAGAAGTGTCGACTGCCACAGAAACGGTATACCTTGATTATGTCCCTAAGTATGCTGAAAATGACTACGAACAAAGCAAGCCATTACCGAATAAAATTCAAGTTTTTATAGGAGATGACCGTAATAATATCACTCAAGTTGCGCGTGAAATTGAAATCACCGAATCGCGTGAAATTCAAATCGTCCTCTATATTCCCGAAGGAGGATCCGGACAGTACCGTGTCTTAAGAGACGGCGAAATTGTCGCACAGTCCTCAGCCGTTTATCCTAATTAAGAATTTGAAGAGTTAAGAGCAGCATTACTGACTCTTAACTTTTTTTCTGAATAAATACTGACCAAAGGAGGAAATTATTTGAAACAGCTTATTACCTCACATGAAGGGATCATCTATCAAGCAGTTAGTGGCTTCTATTATGTATGGTCGCAAGGAGAATCTTTTGTAACAAAAGCAAGAGGTAACTTTCGTCACTTGAAGACCAATCCCTTAGTGGGAGATCGCGTACGATTTGTCATGGATCAACAAGATGAAAGTCAAGTGGGCAGATTAGAAGAGATCTTCGAACGAGATAACTTTTTGATTCGACCGGCTGTTGCTAATGTCGACTATGCTCTCATTGTCATGTCCTTAGTTGAACCTGAGTTTTCCTATAATTTATTAGATTATTTCCTTGTTTCGATGGAGTCTCATCGCATCCAACCCATTATTATCTTGAGTAAATATGACCTTTTAATCGAGCATCAGGGACGGGATGCAGCCAATGACTTAGTAGCAGAAATCAGAGCAATCTATGAAGTAATTGGTTATGATGTTTTTCTCTTTGACCAATCCAATGAAAAGATGCAAGCTATTCAAACCATTTTCCAACAAGGAATATATGTAATGACCGGTCAATCGGGAGTGGGAAAATCGACCCTTTTAAACAAACTGCTACCTCAAGCTGAAATTAAGACCAACCAGATATCCAGCCATTTAAACCGCGGTAAGCATACCACTCGAGAAGTTACTCTTTATCGTTTTGGTCAAGGACTCTTAGCCGATACACCCGGTTTTTCAGCTATTGATTTCGACCATTTAGAAAAAGAAGAACTGGCCGCTTGTTTCCCAGAAATTCACCAAGCAGGTGCAAAGTGTCGGTTTAGATCTTGTATCCATAAGAACGAACCTAATTGCCATGTGAAAGAGTTGGTGGCAAGTGGCATAATAAGTAACAGCCGTTATCAAAATTATTTGCAGATTTTAGAAAAAATTGAAAACAAAAAAATTTATTATTAAAGGAGAATAGTCATGAAAATTGCACCTTCAATGTTGAGCGCTGATTTTAATCACTTGTTAGAAGATATCCAGACCATTGAAAAGGGTGGAGCAGATTATCTACATATTGATATTATGGATGGCAGCTTTGTACCGAATATTTCATTTGGTCCCATGATTTTTAAAGGATTAAGATCTCATAGCCATATGGTTTTTGATTGTCACATGATGGTGGATCAACCGGAGCGGTATTTGGAAATGGTTGCTGATGCGGGAGCGGATATTATCACCGTACATGTGGAAGCGACCCAACATATTCATTCAGCCTTACAAAAGATAAAAGCCTTAGGAAAAAAAGCGGGAGTGGCTATTAATCCAGGAACTCCAGTCGAAGCGGTTTATCCTTTATTGGAATTAGCGGATTTAGTCTTGGTGATGACTGTTAATCCAGGCTTTGGTGGTCAGGCTTTTATTG
Source organism: Facklamia sp. P12932 (assembly GCF_050409545.1). Lineage (NCBI taxonomy): Bacteria > Bacillati > Bacillota > Bacilli > Lactobacillales > Aerococcaceae > Facklamia > Facklamia sp. P12932. The sequence goes on from NZ_JBNUPG010000003.1 coordinate 63,557, forward strand.
AATCAACCATGAAGAAGGTAGAAAAACTAGCCAAACTACGTCAAGAAAATGATCATTATCACTATGAGATTGAAGTAGACGGTGGGGTCAATGATCAAACAGCTAAAAGTTGTATAGCAGCTGGTGCAGATGTTTTAGTAGCTGGTTCCTACATCTTTAAGCAAATGGATCTGGCTGCAGCTATCGCTTCCTTAAGACCCTAAGGCCAATTAGTATGGTGGATAAGATTATTATCTGTGCTGGGGCTCCTAATCCAGCCCTCAGCCATTTGTCTGAGGTGACAGATCAGACTTATCTCATTGGAGTTGACGAAGGGGCCCTCCAATTGGTGAAGGCAGGCTACCGATTGAACGTTGCAATTGGAGACTTTGACTCGGTCACTCCCACCCAATTTAGTAAGATTGAAGCGGCTAGTCAAGCAGTTTTAAAATATCCAGCTGCCAAAGATGATACCGATATGGAGTTGGGCCTTGAATTCGCTCTTAAACAAGACAGTCGATGTCCGGTGGAAGTATATGGCGCAATAGGTAATGGAGAGGGACGTTTAGATCATTTAATTGCTAACCTTTGGCTCGTCTTTCAAGAACGCTATTTTGCAATTATCCCCCGTTTAAGCTTTATTGAAAAAGATCAAGTGGTGCGATTTTTTAAACCAGGCAATTACTTTCTAGAAGACTTGAACAATTGCCGCTACTTATCCATTATTTCAATGACGGCTGTTAAGCAGCTGCAGATTAAGCAGGCCAAATATGAACTAGGTCTAACAGATTATGCTTTTCCTCGAGCCTTGGTGTCTAATGAGTATGTCGATCAGCATAAAATAAATCTTTCTTTTACTGAAGGTCTCTTGATGGTTATTTGGGAAAAAGGAAAATAAAGGGTTGGGTTTAAAAATAGAAGATAGGGATATAAAATTGAAGCACTTTCATTATTGTGTTAAAATTTGCTTAATAAATGATATTCGAAGTTTATTTAATCAAGTTTTTATTAGGAAAGGAAGTTGATGGGATGAAAAAGCTTTTTGCTTTAATAATGATTATGATACTCATGCTACCGCCAGCTATATCCGCTCAAGAGGAGATAGTTGATTTTGAGGGACGCTATTTGACTGAAGAAAACTCAAATATTATGGGGTTCGAAATAGAAGAAGACTTATTGAAAGTAATTTTAGGCCGGTCTTACTTTGGACAAGCAGCTTTGGAAGGTGATTATTCGGACGCATTACTACAATTATATACCGAGAGCATTAATCAGGATGGGCGTTTAATGATGGTAAAAACAGATGAAGCAGCAGAATCTTTAAAAAATCAACAATATATTAACCTGCGCTTTTCTGATGAAGTTCCTATGGCAGTTGAAATTATCGTACATAATCCAACCTACAGAATAAAAGATCAAAAACTAACCATTTTTTTTGCGGATAAAGAACTTTTCAGCTTTGAACTAAATGAAGAATCTAATTTGGTGGATGAAGAGGGCAATCAATTTATGCTAAAAGAAAAAGATTAAACAAAACAAAAAAGCCTCCTAGCGCTTCATCTTGATGATGATTGGCTAGGAGGTTTTAATGTATTGATTAAGCACGTTCAACTTTACCTGATTTTAATGCTCGCGCTGAAACCCAAACTTTTTGAGGTTTGCCATCGATCATAACACGTACTTTTTGTAAGTTAGCGCCAAAACGACGTTTTGATTTATTCATTGCATGAGAGCGATTGTTACCAGATACAGCTTTACGCCCTGTGAAATAACATTCTTTAGCCATGGTTCTGCCTCCTTTTCCTTGTAACAATTTAAAAGTTACATTTCATACCAAATTAATTTACCATAATTTGACTTTTGAAGCAAGTGAATTATGATGAAATTAACTACTAATCTTAAATATCTCGTTACTAAAACTATTAAAATAGGTGCTAAGCTAAAAAATTTATGCTAAACTATGGTGGATAACAAAAAGGAGGTACTTTATGGCTATTAATATCCAAACTCCAAATGGAGAGATATCCTTAGAAAATGAAGTGATTGCAACCATTGTCGGTGCAGCAGTTACTGACAACTACGGAGTTGTAGGAATGGTAAGTAAACATTTCTTCCGTGATAATTTAACAGACATTCTTAAGAAAGAAAACTATTCACGTGGTGTTTTAATTTCTCAAGAAGGAGACAATATTTCAGTAGATGTCTATATTGTCGTTTCTTACGGGACAAAAATCTCTGTGATTTGTCAAAATATTCAACAAGCTGTTAAATACAATGTCGAGCAACTCTTGGGCTTTGAATTGGACTTTGTTCATGTCCATGTCCAGGGTGTGACTATCGACTAGGATCGTTTAGGAGGTAAAGTGTGGAACTGAAAACAATCAAAGCATCTGACTTTAAACAGATGTTTATAGCAGGTGCCGAGCGCCTGGCTGAAAATGTTGACTTAGTGAATTCGTTAAATGTCTTTCCCGTGCCTGATGGAGATACAGGAACTAATATGAATATGACTTTCCAATCAGGTGTTGAGAATATGCGTAATTCTACTAGTCATCATGTTGGAGAATTAGCAAATGCCGTGGCCAAAGGACTGTTAATGGGGGCTCGAGGAAATTCAGGCGTTATCTTGTCACAAGTTTTCCGTGGCTTCTCAATGGCAATTAAAGATTGTGAAGAATTAAATGCCAAAGACTTTGCTAAGGCTTTTATTGGTGGTGTGGAATCAGCTTATAAGGCAGTGATGAAGCCAGTTGAAGGAACTATTTTAACTGTTGCTAGAGAATCTGCTGTAAAAGGTGAACAAGAAGCTAAGCAAACAGAAGACATCATACAAGTGATGCGCACGATCGTAGCAGAGGCAAAAGAATCATTGGATCGAACACCTGAATTACTACCAGTTTTAAAACAGGTGGGTGTAGTCGATTCGGGTGGTAAGGGGCTTTTATGTATCTATGAAGGCTTCCTTGCCAATCTTTCAGGGGAAGTCATTATCGATGAAGTTGAAGACCAATCTAATGACCATGCCCACGCAATCTTCGAAGAAATGAATGAACACCCAATGTCTATGGATGAGATTACCTATGGTTTCTGTACCGAAATTATGGTAAGAATTGGACAAGGACAGACTGTTAAGAAAGCTTTTGATTATGAAGAGTTTAGACAAACGCTTGATAAAAAAGGTGATTCTTTGCTGGTTGTTGCCGATGATGAAATTGTTAAGGTCCACATCCATACGGAAGATCCAGGCGAGATTATGCAATTGGGTCAAGAATTTGGTGAGTTAATTAAAATTAAAGTCGATAATATGCGTGAGCAAGTTAGAGACTTAGAAGACAAAGAGACTACGCTGCGTCAACAAGCTGTCCCTCAAACTCAAGAAGATTACGCAGTGATTGCTGTAGCTTCAGGTAAAGGCTTGACAGAGCTCTTCCATTCTATTGGAGTAAAGGAAGTCCTTTCTGGAGGTCAGACAATGAATCCTTCTACCGAAGACTTCATTAAAGCAATCGAGCGAGTTAACGCCAAAAATATTATCTTGTTACCGAATAATAAGAATATTATTATGGCGGCTCAACAAGCGGCTGAAGTCAGTGAAGTACCAACGGTAGTTGTGGGCACAAAGTCAATCACCCAAGGAATCTCAGCCATGTTGATGTATGATCCTTCAGTTGCCATTGAAGAGAACAGACTAGCTATGGAAGAGTATGCGCTAAGCGTTGCTTCTGGACAAATTACTCATGCTATTCGAGATACAGAAATTAATGGCCTATCCATTAAAGAAAACGATTTTATGGGTATTTTAGATGGCGATATAATCTTAACCCACACTGATTTAAAAGAAACTCTGATCCAATTGGTTAATCGAATGGTGGATGAATCAAGTGAGTTAGTAACGGTTATTATTGGCGAAGAGGGTGATCATTCATTAGCCCAAGAAGTTGCTGACCATTTTGAACAAACTAACTCTGAGATTGAATTTGAACTTATTCAAGGAGACCAACCAGTCTACAATTATTTTGTAACGGTGGATTAGATTGTTAGAAAATAGCTGATCACCACTTAGTTTCTAGGTGGTGATTTATTTTTTTGCTCAAAGAGGAGGAAGAAGATGGGAAAGTCTTGGTTAGATCCTATCGATCAGCTCAAAGGTGTTGGCCCCAAGACCAGTCTTTTATTTAAACAATTAGGAATTGAAACAGTAAAGGATTTAATGTTTCATTTTCCATTTCGTTTTGAGGATATCCAAGCACGCCAGTTAGAAACTATTCTTGACCAGGAAAAAGTTGTCTTGATGGGAAAAGTTGTTAGTCCAGCTGTGGTCAACTATTTTGGTAGAAAGAAAAGTCGCTTAAGTTTTAAATTGGCTGTAGATGGCCATCAAGTGATAACCGTCTCTTTTTTTAACCAGCCCTACTTAAAGAAACAAATTGAATTAGGTCAAACGCGAGCTATCTATGGTAAATGGCAAGAAAGTAACCAGTCGCTAATGGCCATGAAATTAATTAATCCGTCAGCAGGTGAGGACTATGCACCCATTTACCATACTAGCAAGGGACTGAGTCAGGGCCAGATTGTCAAAGCCATCAAGCAAGCCTTTGTTGATTATCAAGAAAGTATTGAAGAAATCATTCCGACTTATTTAAATCAACAATTTAACTTAATAAATCTGAAGGAAGCACTTTGGGCCATGCATTTTCCTAAGCAAGATAATGCGAAAAGACAGGCCCAGCGAAAGATCATCTTCCAGGAGTTCTTTCTTTACCAATGGCGCTTACAAAGCGCCAAATTTAACCGCTTAAAAACTAAGGGTATTCAAATCCACTATCAAGTTGAAGAATTACGACAAATTATCCAAAGCATCCCTTTTGAATTAACGGATTCACAAAAAAAAGCGGTTAATGAAATTTGCCGCGATCTTTTATCACCTTATCCAATGAACCGTTTATTGCAAGGAGATGTAGGTAGCGGTAAGACCTTAGTTGCCTTCTTGACCATGATTGCTAGTGTGCAAGCAGGTTATCAAACAGCCTTGATGGTTCCAACAGAAATATTAGCTCAGCAGCATTATCAATCTTTTAATCAATATTTTGAAAAGAGTGGTTTTCATGCAGAAATATTAACTTCTGAGAGGCAAGTTTCAGAAAAAAAAGCTGTTTTACAAGGTCTAAAAACAGGACGCATCCGATTGATTATCGGTACCCATGCTTTAATTCAAGAGGGAGTAGATTTTAAATCACTCGGCTATATCGTTATAGATGAGCAACACCGCTTTGGTGTTGGCCAAAGACAGAACTTATTAGAAAAAGGTCTGGCTGGTCAAGAAGCCAATGTCCTGCAAATGACAGCAACTCCCATACCCAGAAGTTTGGCTCAGACCCTTTATGCCGACCTTTGCGTCTCAACCATGGAAGGTCTACCGCGTGGAAGGGTTGAAATTAAGACACAAGCCGTTAGTGATAAGCACATTGCCACAGTCTATGACCGTATGCAAAAAGAATTAGATAAGGGTCATCAAATCTATTATGTATTGCCTTTAATTGAAGCCAGTGAATTTATGGAACAAGTTGAAAATGTACAAGAGACTTGTCAACGTTTAAGAGAAAAATTTCCACGAGTTACAATCGATAGTTTGCATGGTCAATTGAGTAAAGAAGAACAAAAAGAAGTGATGAAAGCTTTTAAGGCTCAAGCAATTCAAATTTTAGTAGCAACCACTATGGTTGAAGTCGGTGTGGATGTACCGAATGCAACGGTCATGGTCATTCAATCAGCCGAACGTTTTGGTTTAGCCCAGCTCCATCAGTTAAGAGGGCGGGTAGGGCGAAGCCCATTACCCTCTTACTGCTTTTTAATTGCCAACCCAACGACCCAACAAGGAAAAGAACGTCTGATTAAGATGGTCGAAAGTCAAGATGGCTTTGAACTATCAAAAGCGGATATGGAAATTCGTGGCATGGGAGATGTCCTAGGACGAAATCAAAGTGGAATTGCCCAATTTACATATGGACATCCCTTACAAGACGAAGCCATTATGACAGCGGCTTATCAAGCAGTCGACCATTTAATGAGACAACCAGATATAGTGACTGAGAAAGAAACAAAAACAATTGAAAAGTATACCCAATTAATTAAATTAGAAATTTAGGAGTGGAATTTATGATTAAAATAGCGATTGATGCAATGGGTGGCGACAATGCACCACAAGCCGTATTTGACGGAGTTCTAAGAGCCTTAGATGCTTATAAGGACATCGAAATTCATCTTTATGGCGACGAGAAAGCCCTTAAAAATCTTCCAGATATGTTTGATGACCGTTTAATCCGAATACCGACTACTGAGGTTATCAAAGGAGAAGATGAACCGGTAAAAGCTGTTCGTCGCAAGAAAGATGCTTCAATGGTGGTTGCTGCCAAGGCGGTAAGAGAAGGTAAAGCAGATGTACTGCTTTCGGCTGGGAATACAGGCGCCTTATTAACAACCGGCTTATTGGTGGTTGGTAGAATTAAAGGTGTCGATCGACCGGGATTGATGCCGGTCATCCCAACCATTAATGAGAAATCTCCTCATTTAATTTTAATGGATGCCGGAGCCAATGCGGAATCAAAAGCAGAGCACCTCTTACAATATGCTCAACTAGCTAGCTATTATGCTGAGAGTGTTTTAAAAATAGAGCAAGCAAGAGTAGGGCTTGTTAATAATGGAACAGAGGCTGGTAAGGGAGATGAATTACGTAAACAAGCTTACCAACTCCTCAATCAAGCGAGTGGTTTAAATTTTGTAGGCAATATTGAAGCCAAAGATCTTTTAAATGGGCAGGTAGATATTGCGGTGACAGATGGCTTTACCGGTAATGCTATCCTAAAAACATTGGAAGGAAGCCTAAAATCCATCTTCAAATTACTCAAACGAACTCTAAGTGAGAGTAGTATCACCAATAAAATTGGTGGCCTTCTCATTAAACCCTCATTAAAAAAGATGGCTGAAAATTTTGATGATAGCAAGCAAGGAGGAGCAGTCCTTTTAGGGGTTAAAAAGCCAGTAATTAAAGCGCATGGATCAGCAGATGACATCGCCATTTATCATGCTATTCGACAAGCTCGTGAAATCGTTTTATCAGGTTTTTCCGAAGAAATAAGCACTTTTTTTGAAAATAGTGACAAAAATGATAGACAGATTAGAAAATAATCGTTATTATAATATAACCGGCATTGTGGTATAACTTTTTAATTAAGGAGTGGAAAATTTGAAGACAGAAACATTTGAAAAAGTTAAAACTTTATTAGTAGAGCATTTTGATCTTACTGAAGATCAAGTAACTGAAAATCTAACCTTTGAAGACCTAGGCGCCGATTCTTTAGATATGGTGGAATTCGTGATGGGGATTGAGGAAGAATTTGATATAGAATTCGAAGATGAAAAAATTGAAAAGCTCTCAGATATTAAGGACGCCGTTTCTTATATCGACCAATTACGATCAGAAAAATAAATGGATGTCATAGTCATTGATAAAGGAGGCCTCAAATGGAATCAAAAGAGATATTATTAGAAGTGAAAGATTTGCACACTGGTTTTCGCATTAAAGACCAGTATTTCGATGCTGTCGATGGGGTTTCTTTTACCCTAGCGCGTAATGAAAAGTTAGCCATTGTTGGGGAGTCAGGTTGTGGAAAATCAACCCTGGCCACTTCAATCATAGGCTTACACAATCGCATGAATACAAAAATTACCGGGGAAATTAATTACAAGGGTGATAATCTCGTTAATTATGATGAATCAGATTATGACAAAATTCGCGGGAATGATATTGGCATGATCTTCCAAGACCCTTTAGCGTCATTAAACCCTTTAATGACAGTAGGTGAGCAGATTGAAGAAGCTTTGTATTATCATACCAAGTTAGATGGACAACAACGAACTCAGCGCGTACTTGAATTACTCGACCAAGTAGGTATTGAAAACCCTCAAAGAATGACCAAGCAATATCCACATGAATTATCAGGTGGAATGCGTCAGAGAGTAATCATTGCCATTGCATTATCTTGTAAACCACCAATAATTATTGCAGATGAGCCGACAACTGCTTTAGATGTAACTATTCAAGCACAAATTTTGGATCTTTTGAATGAAATTCAAGAGGAAACCGAATCAGGAATTATTTTGATTACTCACGATTTAGGAGTAGTTGCAGAGACGGCTGATCGAGTAGCAGTTATGTATGCAGGACAATTTGTTGAAGTTGCAAGTGTCGAAGAACTCTTCAATGATCCGAGACATCCTTATACCCGCTCACTCTTAAAGTCCATTCCGCAATCCAATGATTTAGTTGATGAAAAGGGCGATCTACATGTAATACATGGGGTTGTACCTCCATTAAACCGTTTAGAACGCAAAGGTTGTCGTTTTGCTCCTCGCATTCCTTGGATTCCTGAAGAACATCATGAAGAGCATCCAGTTCTCCATGAAGTAAAACCAGAACATTGGGTACGTTGTACTTGTCATGAACACTTTTATTTCACTGAGGAGGTGGACTAATGTCAGAATTTCTTACAATTGAAAACTTAAAGGTTCACTATCCAATTCGATCCGGTTTCTTTAACCGTATCACTGACCATGTCTACGCAGTGGATGGTGTGGACTTAAGTTTTGAGGCAGGAAAAACTTATGGCCTGGTGGGTGAATCAGGCTCAGGTAAATCAACTATTGGGAAAGCTATTATCGGTTTAGAAAAATTGACCGAGGGTAAAATTATCTATGAAGGGGAAGACGTTTCGAATGCTGCATCCAGTCGCAGGTCAAATTATCGGCGCAATGTTCAGATGATCTTCCAAGATTCATATTCTTCTTTTAATCCGAAGAAGAGGATTTTAGATATTATGGCGGAGCCCTTGCGTAATTTCACCCATTTAACGATTGAAGAAGAAAAGAGAAAAGCAAGTGAACTCTTAGAAATAGTCGGTTTGACTTCAGAAGCTTTAGTCAAGTATCCGCATGAATTTTCAGGAGGACAAAGACAAAGAATCGGGGTAGCTAGAGCTGTTGCGCTGAACCCTAAATTAGTCATTGCTGACGAACCAGTTTCAGCTTTAGACTTATCGGTTCAAGCTCAAGTCTTAAACTTTATGAAACGTATTCAAGAAGAATTTAATGTTTCTTACTTGTTTATTTCGCATGATTTAGGCGTGGTGAAACACATGTCTGACGAATTGGCCATTATGTATCGTGGAAGATTTACTGAATATGGCTCTAATTATGAAATTTATAAAAATCCTCAACACATATATACTAAAAGGCTTTTATCAGCTATACCGCATGTTGATCCAAACAATCGAAGAGAGCACCATATAGAGCGTCTCCGAGTGGAGAAAGAATATCATGAAAATGCCAGTCAATATTTTGAGGAAAGTGGACGGGTCTATGATCTGAAGAAGATTAATGATCACCACCAAGTGGCTTTAAAAGAAGTCGGCTTTGCTCAAAGAGAGGAAGTGAAATAAATGTGGAAGACGATTTTAAGAAGGGTCATTTTAATGATTCCTCAAATTTTTCTTTTAAGTATCATTGTCTTTGTTTTGGCTGCTTTGATGCCAGGGGATGCGTTGACGGGTTTACAAGATCCAAATGTGGACCCTGCTCAAATAGCAGCCATGCGGGAGCAACTAGGACTAGATAAACCGTGGCCAGAGCGTTATGTTGATTGGATTACTGGTATCTTTCAAGGTGATTGGGGACGGTCTTGGCATCACCGTCAACCGACTCTAAAGATTATTGGTCAAAGAGTTTGGCCCACCTTACAATTATCTTTATTAACAGTGATCATTTCGTACGGAATCGCTTTACCATTAGGTCTGTTTTCTGGTCGTTATCAAAATTCCGTTTTTGATAAAACCGTTAACTTATACACCTTTGTAACTTATGCTATTCCATCTTTCGTATTGGGTTTATTTATGATTTGGTTATTTGGTTATATTCTTGGCTGGTTCCCTACAACTGGAACAGTAGACCCGGGTCTTGAGCCTGGAACGCTTGATTTTGCTTTGTCAAGATTTAAACACATTATTTTACCAGCTATTACAATGGCGCTTTTATCAACAACCTCTACTATTCAATACTTAAGAACAGGAGTCATTGATGCTAAAACGGAAGATTATGTTCGCACAGCTAAGGCTAAAGGCGTTCCAGAAAATGTTGTTTATCGCAAGCACATCTTCCGGAATTCAATCCTACCAATTGCTGCCTTTTTAGGCTTTACCATCACTGGTTTGTTAGGCGGATCTGTCTTCACTGAGACAGTCTTTAATTATCCAGGAATGGGAAAATTATTTGTCGAATCAATCGCTTTACGTGATTTTTCTGTAATGATAGCTATTACATTGATCTACGGATTTACAACCCTTTTAGGTTCGTTATTATCAGACATCATTATGGTTTTTGTTGACCCTAGAATTCGAATTAAATAGGAGGTGGAATAATGGCTGAAAATAATACACAGGTAACAGTAAATGAAGAACTATTGCAAGACCAAGTTTCCACTCCACCGATGGGTTGGGAAGTTATTCGTCGAGAGTTTGCACGTGATAAAATTGCTGTTTTATCATTAATTCTTTTATTAATTATTGTCGTAGCGGCTGTCTTATCAGCATTCTTTATTGATTCCGATGCTGCAGGCATAGTTAACATTTTTGACCGCTTTACACCGCCAGGAGAAAAAGGCTATCTTTTAGGTACCGATGAGGGTGGAAAAGGCATTTTTGAACAGCTTTTACTAGGAACAAAAAATTCCTTAATTATCGCTTGGGCTGTCACTATATTAACAGCAGGTTTTGGGACGATTATTGGTTTGATTGCCGGTTATTATGGGGGTCGAGTGGATGATTTTATTATGCGTGTGGTAGACTTTTTAATCGTTTTACCGAGAATCATGATTATTATTGCGGTCGTAACAATCGTTAAACGCTTCGACCCTTGGACTTTGATTTGGATTATATCTTTATTTGGTTGGATGGGGCAGACCCGTTTGATTCGAACGGCTTCTTTATCAGAAGCATCCAAGGATTATATCAAGGCATCAAAAACCATGGGGACTAGAGATTGGAAAATTATGCTCGGCTCCTTATTACCGAATCTTTCTTCGCTAATGATCACCAACTTAACCCTATCCTTTGCCGGTAATATTGGTTTAGAAACAGGACTTTCTTTCTTGGGCTTTGGTTTGCCTGTTGGAACGCCTTCTTTAGGAACGCTAATTGGTTACGCTAGAACACCAGATATTATTGAAAATAAATGGTGGGTTTGGTTGCCAGCTGCCTTGTTAGTATTGATCATGATGTTATCAATTAACTATATCGGACAAGCTTTCCAACGTGTAGCAGATTCAAAACAAAGAAGAGGATAAAAATTTTAAGAGCTTTACCCTTTATTTACTTTAGCGTTAAGCGATGAGTAAGAAGTGGGGCTCTTTTTTTATGAGAAAATTTTAATCTTACAGAAAAGTTTTCGTTTTGAAATTTTATTATATCTTGTAAGTGCTAAATAAAAATCAAAAGATTTTTCTGCTAGAAATTACTAGTTGGGTCATAAGCTTTAAAATAATGAAAAGACATTTTCATGAAAAACCTTTAAGACAAGTGAGCTTTGGAAACTTTTCATAAATAAACCCCTAATAAAGCTTGTTTTTATTAGAAAAAGATAAAAATATTAAAAAAAAATTAGAAAAGACTTGATTTAATCATATAATTTCTATATGATAGGATTATCACATTTAGAGGAGGCTTAGTATGAGAAAATCATTAGAAAAACATCTTATACAGTTTATGACAACAATGACAATCGGTTCCTTGGTATTGAGTTCCCTACCTATGGTCCAAGCTGAGGAAGCAGATGGAGAAGGAGCCCCCGCACCGGACATTTCGACTTCTGTAGAGCATGAAGGTGAAGTCATGGAGGGTGGAACACTTAAGGTAGCCTTTGTTTCCGATACCGCATTTGCAGGTGTCTTCAATAATATGTTTTACACAGGAAACCCAGATGCAACCGTAATTGCTTACTTTAACCCTGGCCTATACGGCTACGACAATAACTTCAAGATCGATGATTCCGGTTTTGCCAAAGTGGAAATGGATGTTGAAAATAAACAAGTAACTATCACAATCCCAGAAGGAGTTAAGTGGGATGATGGCGAACCGATTACGATAGATGACGTTATTTTTCCTTACTATGTAGTAGGACACCCTGATTATACCGGCATTCGTTATGGTAGCGATTTTGAGAATGTGGTAGGAATGGACGAGTATCATAACGGCGAAGCCGAGGAAATTTCTGGGTTGGAACGTGTCGATGATTATACCCTAACCGTTACTTATAAGGCTTTTCCGAACTCAATGGTTCAAGCTGGTGGAGGAATTTCTTCTTATATCGAACCTGAGCATGTCTTTGAAGGTATCGAAGTAGCTGATATGGAAGACTCTGCACCTGTACGTGAGAAACCAGTAGGCTTTGGACCTTTTAAGGTGGAATCAATGACACCAGGTGAAGCAGTCACTTATACTGTAAATGAAAATTATTATAAGGGGCGTCCTAAATTAGATGGAATGACAATGAATGTCATCAACCCTAATTCAATTGTTGCTGAATTAAAGGCTGGTAATTTTGATATTGCAACCTTACCAACTGATAAGTATGATACTTATAAAGATGCAACGAACTTTACTACCATTGGTTATGAGCAGAATGCTTATACATACATTGGCTTCAAGATGGGTAAATGGAATGAAGAAGAAGGTAAAAACGAATTTGATCCTGAATTAGTTACATCCAATAAAGCTCTTCGTCAAGCGATGGCTTATGCCATGGATAATGATTCAGTCGGCCGTGAATTCTATCAAGGATTGCGTCGTGCTGCAGACTCAATGATTACACCGAACTTTGTAGAATACTTAAATCCTGACGTTAAGGCCTATGAATACAATCCAGAAAAAGCTAAGGAAATTTTAGCAGAAGCTGGCTTTAAGGATGTGGATGGTGATGGTCTAGTGGAAGATCCTAATGGCGAGAAATTCACCTTGAACTTCGCTTCAATGTCAGGTGGTGAAACAGCTGCTCCATTGGCTCAGTACTATGTACAAGCATGGAACGCAGTCGGTATTCCTGTAGAGCTATTAGATGGACAATTACTAGAGTTTAATTCTTTCTATGAACGTATTAAGAAGGATGATCCAGAAATACATATTTTCCAAGCTGCTTTTGGTACTGGTGGCGATCCAAATCCAAATGGATTATTTGGTGAACGAGCACAATTCAACTACAGTCGCTATGTGAATGAAGAACATAACCAATTATTAGCGGATATTGAATCAGACGAATCGTTTGATGATGACTACCGTCAAAAAGCCTTCTACGCTTGGCAAGAATTTATGCATGAAGAGCTTCCTGTTATTCCAACGCTTTGGAGATATGAATTAACAGCCGTTAATAAGCGTGTGACGAATTGGGATGTTGAAATTGGAGCAAATCTTGATTGGACACAAGTAGGCTTAACTGCTGAAAGTCCAATTGCTGAATAATTTAAAATTTTAAAAGATGAAGATCAAGCATAGCTTTGCTTGATCTTTTTATTTATATACGGTATTTCATTTTTGTATTGCTGAATGACTTTGTGTAATCAGGGGATTTTTGGTAAAATCAGTGTATATTTGATAGGAGTCGAAGCCATGCATCAGTTAATAGAACACATCGAAAAAGAATTAAAAATTAAAGTTACTAACCAGAAGATTATTCAGCAAGCTTTCTACCATCGGTCATATATTAATGAGCAAGGTGAGAACTTAATTCAGTCCAATGAACGATTAGAATTTTTAGGCGATGCTGTGCTTGAGATTCTGGTTAGTCAATTTTTATATGGACAATACCCCCATAAGCCTGAAGGAGAACTTTCACGCATGCGAGCTCAGCTCGTCAGGGAACCAAGCTTGGCTTATTTAGCTAGACAAGTAGACTTTCCTCAATTTATCCAATTAGGTAAGGGGGAAAGATTGTCGGGAGGTAAAGAAAGAGATTCCATTTTAGCAGATACATTTGAAGCCTTTTTGGGGGCAGTTTATTTGGATACTGGTATGGATATGGTTGAAAACTTTCTGAGTAGAGTCCTCTTTGATCACCATCAAGAAATTTTGACACTAACCGTGCAAGATTATAAGACCAAGTTCCAAGAAATGGTTCAAGTCAAGGGAACAGTTAAGATTGAATACCGTCTCCTAGCAACCCAAGGACCTTCTCATGCACAAACCTTTACCATTGGGCTGTATTTAGAAAACGACTTAATAGCTAAGGCCAGTGGCAAAAGTAAAAAAGAAGCAGAAATGAAGGCCGCTAAAAAAGCCATTCACCATCTTCAAAAAGGAGTGTAGCTGTTTGTATTTAGAAAGAATCGAAATGACTGGTTTCAAATCTTTTGCTGATAAAACAGTCATTAATTTTGATCAGGGCATGACAGCAATAGTCGGTCCCAACGGTTCAGGTAAATCGAATTTATCTGAAGCCATTCGTTGGGTCTTAGGAGAACAATCGGCTAAATCCTTGCGTGGTAACAAGATGGAAGATGTTATCTTTAATGGTTCACTCGATCGAAAGCCAGTCAATATTGCTAAAGTATCCTTGGTTTTAAATAATGAGGATCGTTATATTGATATGGACCCCCAAACGATTACGATAACGCGTCAATATAACCGTAATGGTGAGAGTTATTTTTTTATCAATCAAAAAAATGTTCGCTTAAAAGATATCACTGATTTGCTGTTGGATACAGGCTTAGGTAAAAATTCTTTCGCCATGATTTCCCAAGGTAAAGTCGAGTCCATCTTTTTAAGTAAACCAGAAGAAAGACGAGGAATTTTTGAAGAAGCAGCTGGTGTACAAAAATATCAATACCGCAAACAAGAAGCTCAAAGAAAATTGCTGCGGTCACAAGACCATTTGAACCGTGTCAGGGATATTTTACATGAATTAAAAAATCAACTGCAGCCACTTAAAGAACAAAGAGAAAAGGCTTTGACCTACCAAGAGAAAGCGGCCCAATTGAAAGAAGAAGAAATATCCTTATATACCTTTCAAATACAAGACTTTAAAGCTAAATGGCAACAAGCCAAGGACCACTACCAACAAATAAAAGCTGAATTAGACCGAGTTAAGAATGATCAAAAATCTTTTTCGCAATCAATCGATGATAAACAGAACCAATTAGACTTGATAAATCAAAGCATTGATCAAGAAGAGATGGAAAGTCGAAAACTTATCCAATTGATTGAGAGATTAAAGGGCCAAATTGAAGTGTTTCAGCAAAAAACGCTTTATGCCAATCAATCCAGTCAAGAAAGAAAACTAAATCAAGATCGCTACCAAAATCAATGGGTTGACCACCAAAAACAACAAGAGGTCCTTAATCAAAATTTAAACTCATTAGAAGAAGGTATTCGAAAAGCAAAAGAAGAAGTAAAAGCATATAATCAACAACTTAATGACTTTCAAGCGCTAAAGAATGAAGAGTTAGATCAGTTAAGGGGAGAATTGATTGACTATTATCGTCAAGAGTCGGCTATAAAGAATCGCTTGCAACAATTTGATAAATTTAGCCAACAATTCGATCAACGCAAGGAAAGCTATCAAGACCAAATCAAGGAAAATCAAATTCAAATCCAAGCTCTTGAAGACCAAGAAGTTAGCTATCACGATCAAATAAAACAAGTGAAAGCAGACTTAGAAAGCCTTCAAACTGAAGGGGAAAAGGCCCACCAAGCATTGGATCAAGCCCAAGCCAATCGTGATCAATTAAGGAAAGTAATCTACCAAGCAGACCACCAAATCCAAATGCTCCACTCCAAGTATCAAAGCTTGCTACAAATGCAAGTGGAATATGCCGGCTATTACCAAGGAGTCCGAGTCGTGATGAACCACCGTGATCAACTACAAGGAATCATTGGAACGGTAGCCGAATTAATCGAAGTTGAAAAAAACGATCAAGTTGCTATCGACATTGCTTTAGGAGCTGGTTTGCAAAATATTGTTGTAGAAAACGACCAAGCTGCTAAGCAAGCTATATCACTTTTAAAAAACAAAAGAGCCGGACGAGCCACCTTTTTACCAAGAAGTAATATGAAAGCTCGGACCCTAAAGGCCCATCACCAAGAGCTACTCCAACAAAACCAAGGAGTGGTGGGGATTGCTAGTGAACGAGTTTCTTATAAAGCAGAAAATCAGCGAGTGATTCAGCAGTTATTAGGGTCTACAGTGATTGTTGATACACTTGAAAATGCCCAGTCACTTGCTAAGGCTAGCCATCAACAGTTAAAAATCGTAACACTTGAAGGCGACTTGATCCTTCCTGGAGGCTCTGTTACAGGGGGAAAAAATAAGCATAAGTCACAATCTGTAATGGGGCGCTCTCAAGAGATTGCAAGCCTTGAAAAAGAGTTGAAAGAACTAAAAAAGAGTCAAAAAGAACAAGTGGCAACTTTTGAAAGGTGTGATCAGAAGGTTTCGCAATTTCAAACGGCTTATCAAAAAGCTTTATCAGATTACCAACAACTTAGTCAAGACCACCAAAAATTGCTGAATTTAATTGAAAATATACAGTCACAGCGAGATCAAAAAAATAAACATCTATTGATTTTAACCGATGAATTCAAGCAAATGACTCAAGATTTTGAGACTTCTCACCAAGATTTTCAAGCAGCTGAGCAAGACTTACAAGCTCTAAAGGCTAAAATTGAAGAAGTCCATCAAACCATTCAATCCATGCAATTGTCTCAATCGGAAAAACAAATGAAGATTGGGCAACTTCAAGCCGACTTGAATGAAAGCAAAACCAATTTAGCGCTTTTGGAAATGGAAACCAAACAAAAAAGAGAAAGCCTGCAAAATGAAATTAAGCAAGCACAAAATTTAGAAGAATTAATTGCTTCCAGTCAACAGTTAGAAGAAAGTGACTGGAATGAAGTTCAAAACTTAGAAAATTCAATCAGTCAATTTAAAGTGGATTTAAGCCAAGCAGAAGGCGATTTAGACCAAGTCAACGCTGATTTAAGCGTTCTACGCCAAGACCGCCAGAGTTTAAATGAAAGTTTAAGGAGTCATCAGCAGGCCTTAAAAAATAGCGAAGATCAGCTTCAATATCAATACCAAGCAGAGGCCAAATGCCAAGCCAAGATTGAAAGATATGAAGATCAGATGGATCAAGATTTACTCTATCTTAATGAAACCTACGCCTTGTCGTTCGAAGCAGCTACTCAATTAGCCCAGCCTGTAGAATCTGTTGCTCAGGTAAAAGAAGTGGTTAAAAAGTTGCGTAAGGAAATTGATCAATTAGGACCTATCAACTTAGCAGCAATTCAAGACTATCAAGAAGTGGATGAACGTTATCAATTGTTATTTGAGCAAGAAAATGACCTGTTAACAGCTATGGAGCAGCTAAATAATACCATTGATGAAATGGATTCAGAAGTGGGTAGTCGCTTTAAAGAAGCCTTTCAAGCTATTAACCATCAATTTCAAAAGACCTTCACTCGTTTATTTGCTGGCGGTAAGGCTAAGTTAGAATTAACCGACCCGACCGATTTATTAACTACCGGTGTCGATATTATTGCTCAACCACCCGGTAAGCGTAAGCAAAACTTAGCCCTCTTATCAGGAGGCGAAAGAGCTTTAACGGCCATTGCTTTATTATTTGCTATTTTGGAAACAAAGACCGTTCCATTTGTGGTTCTAGACGAAGTGGAGGCAGCTTTAGATGATGCCAATGTTTACCGTTATGGGGAATACATTCAAAACTTTACCCAAGAAACGCAATTTATTGTCATTACCCACCGCAAAGGGACCATGGAATATGCAGACATTCTATATGGAGTGACTATGGAACAAACCGGTATTTCTAAACTAGCAGCGGTGAAAATGAATGATTTTGTAGCATTAGACCATCAGGAGTAGATAAAATGATTCAATTACTAGCCATCGATTTAGATGGAACCTTATTAAATAGTTCCAAAGAAGTTACAGCTAAAAACCTTGAAGCACTTGATTACGCTCAAGAGCGAGGCGTTAAAGTCGTAATATGTACAGGTAGACCTTATTCAACCATGCATCATTTAATCGATCAAATCGGCTTAAAAAGTGAGGATGATTATTTAATTCTATATAACGGTGCCTTTGTCCAAAGAATTAGTGATGGGCAAGTCTTAATACAAGAAGAGTTAAGCAGCCAAGATCTTCACTCATGGTATCGAGAGTTAACAACTTTAAATTTACCTTTAAACGTTCTAGACCAGGATTTAGTTTATGAACCCTTAACTTACCCAAAAGGTTATGAAAGTTTTTATGTGGGCAATGTTTCTACAGCCCCCCATACCAAAATTGATTTTAATGATTTTGATGAAGCCCATCGTTTTATGAAATTTGTGGTCACGATTGATGAAGCCCATTTATCGCGGCAAATACCACTGTTAAATAAAGAACTTGTCAGTCAATATACCCTATCAAGATCCCATCCTTTCCAATTAGAAATTATGAAAGCGGGAGTCAATAAAGGAAATGCTTTAAAAAAGTTGTCTGATCAGTTAAATATTCAACCTTCTGCTATAATGGCAATAGGAGATCAGATGAATGATGAGCGCATGATTGAATTTGCTGGTCTTGGAGTGGTGATGGGAAACGGCGCAGAGACTTTAAAGCAGAGGGCTGATTTCATTACTTTATCCAATGATCAAGAGGGTGTCGCTCATGCAATTTATCAATTTATTCAATAGAATGGAGGAAGTCATATGGGATTGTTTGATCGCATCAAACGTGCTTTCACAGGTGAAGATAAGGTTGTAAAAGAAGAGGTTTTAGACCAAGAAGAACAGATTGTCTTTGAGAAGTATGATAAGGGGATGGAAAAAACACGTAAATCCTTTTCTGACCGCATCACGGATTTATTTACTTCTTGGCGCGAATTAGATGATGAATTCTACGATGATCTAGAAGAAATCTTAATTTCAGCCGATGTTGGCTTCAAAATGACTCTAGCTTTAACGGATGCTATTCGTGATGCAGTAGAAGCTGAAAATGTTCATAAAGCTCAAGATGTTAAGCGTGTTATGTTAGAACAAATGGTGGCAATTTATGAAAAAGACCAACCAGTCAATCCTGATTTAATTGAAAATCCAAACGGGCCAACCGTAGTCTTATTTGTGGGGGTCAACGGGGTAGGCAAGACGACTTCTGTCGGTAAAATTGCTTATAATTTAAAACAATCCGGACATAAGGTTTTAATGGCTGCTGCCGATACTTTTAGAGCAGGTGCAGTTGAGCAACTAAATGTTTGGGGAGAGCGCTTAGGAATACCAGTAGTGACCGGAGCGGACCAAGGAGACCCTGCTTCTGTAGTTTTCGACGCTGTGAAAAAAGCCAATGCGGAAGAGTACGATTACCTTTTAGTTGATACAGCAGGGCGTTTACAAACTAAAGCAAATCTCATGGCTGAATTAGCTAAAATGAAACGGATTATCGAAAGAGAAAATCCGAATGGCGTACAAGAAGTTCTCTTGGTTTTAGATGCAACAACCGGACAAAACGCCTTAATTCAAGCGAAACAATTTAATGAAGCAACCGAGATCAGTGGACTAGTCTTAACAAAATTAGATGGGACAGCTAAGGGGGGCGTCATTCTTTCTATTCGCCATGAATTAGATATTCCAGTTAAATATATTGGTTTGGGTGAACAAGCGAGTGACCTACAAGCTTTTGACGCTGAGAAATATATGTATACGCTTATTCGTGACTTACTTGAGAAAGAAGCCAACTAAACTTAATTAGGGACTTTTATCTGACCCAAGGCTTTTAACTGTGCTATAATGTGAATGATAGAGATAGAAGGGGTCATAATTATGAGTGAATTAGGAACAAGATTACGTGAAGCACGCGTAAATAAAGGGTATACACTTAATACCCTGCAACAAATGACTAAAATTCAAAAAAAATATTTACAAGCGATCGAAGAAGGACAACTGGAAGAACTACCGGGAAACTTCTATGCCCGAGCCTTTGTGAAACAGTATGCCGATATGGTAGGTTTAGATGGAGATACTCTTTTAAAGGAATATGCTAGTGAGTTGGAAGTGCAAAACAATGAAAGCAGTCCGATAAGAGAAGAAGAGGCTGAAATGCCAAGTCGGTTACGTAGCCGTCATTTAAATGATGAATCGAATCGGATGGAGAAAATCCTCTCTTATATTCCCATGGCTATTCTATCAGCAATTATTATCTGTATTATCGGTATCTTAATTTATACCATTCGTCAGATTTCAACGGAAGATAATCAAGTCGCTCAAACCAATAATAATGCTGATGTCTTAGAAATTGTTAAGCCGTCGGCTAATCCAGTCGATGGATCGACAAAAGAGCCAGAGGTGACTGAAAAAGCTAATAACAAAAAAGACTTAGCGGAAAACCAGCTTTTAGTTGGAAAAGAAGTAATTACTGAAATCTCTCAAGCTGGCGAGATTAAAACCTACCAATTAGAAGGTCCAATTGAAAATTATCAATTTGGTGCCAAAGGAAATGCCTTTGTTTGGGTCGGTATTTATGAAGAAGGAAGTATGGTAGTTGACCAAACGATTTCTAAAGATGAAGTTTTAGAACATCAAGCCAATGATACAACCAAGACTGTGCGGATGGAATTAGGTTATTCAGAAGGGGCTCAATTTATAGTCAACGGTAAAACAGTTGAGCCTGATCCGAGTGTTCCTGGCGTTATTATCTTTAAAGTTAAAGATGAAACTGCCTCTTCAACTGAAGAGCTAGCCATTGATGAGCTGGGAGAAAAGAATGAAGAAACTTCTTATGAAGGTCCAGCGGTATTAGACCCCAATTATTCATCAGGAGAGTAAATTATGAACATTGCTAATCGTTTAACTGTTTTTAGAATATTCTTAATCCCTATCTTTGTTTGTCTTTTAACTTTACCTTTGGATTGGGGCAATCTAACACTGTTAGGAACGACTCTTGCTACCCCTTACTTTATTGGGGGGCTCGTATTTGCCATAGCATCCTTTACGGACTATTTGGATGGTTACTTAGCGCGAAAATTACATTTAGTCACTTCCTTTGGTGTCTTTGCGGATCCAATGGCAGACAAGCTGTTAGTCATTGCAGCACTTATCCTGTTGGTTGAACACCAATTCATCCCAGCTTGGATCGTTATTATTATTATTAGTCGTGAGTTATTAGTGACCGGTTTAAGAGTTCTACTCGCTCAATCTAATGGTAAAGTAATGGCAGCGGCCTGGCCTGGAAAAGTTAAAACCTTCAGTCAAATGTTTGCCATTTTGTTCTTTCTTTGGAATAATGCTGGCTTTACATGGTTGCCTTTCTCATTGGCACATTTTTTAATGGGAGTTGCTTTATTCTTTACTGTATATTCAGGTGTAGAATATTTTTATAAAGCGAGACATCTTTTTACCGATATTAAGTAGATTATTTTCATTAAAAGTCATCGTTTTGATGGCTTTTTTTTAAAGAAAACACCTTTTTTAATTTTAATAGGTATATATAAAATGGAGGGCCTGCAATGAAGTTAGAAATTATCACAGTGGGGACCGAATTGGTTCAAGGACAGACCATTAATACCAACGCAGCACTACTAGCTCAAGCATTTGCTTCAATAGGTATTTTGTCTTTCAACCAACAAGTGGTAGACGACAATCCAACGCGACTTGAAGAAGCAATTAGAATCGCTGCGACTAGAGCAGAACTAATTGTTTTAGCTGGTGGGATAGGGCCGACCCATGATGATTTAACCAAAGAAAGTTTAGCCCACTTTCTTGGTCAAGAATTAATTGTTGATTTTCAACAATGGCAATACATTCAAGATTATTTTAAAAAACAAAATCGTCAACTTTCACCCTTAGAGTATAAACAAGCTTTAACCTTTAAAGAGGGGTATTGTTTTCATACAGAAGATGGCTTAGCCTGTGGCAGCTTATATTTTGCTGCTGATGCTAATCAATATTACCTATGTTTACCAGGCCCACCTAGTGAGTTAAAGGCCATGCTTGAAAAAGAAGTTTTACCTTATTTTAAAGAAAAAATTGACCAGACCATAGCAATTAAATCCATCTATTTAAATTTTTATGGGATTGGCGAGTCGCAAGTGGCCCATATATTAGATCCAATTATTAAAAAAACAAAAGAGCTGG
This sequence comes from Facklamia sp. P12932, assembly GCF_050409545.1. Classification (NCBI taxonomy): domain Bacteria; kingdom Bacillati; phylum Bacillota; class Bacilli; order Lactobacillales; family Aerococcaceae; genus Facklamia; species Facklamia sp. P12932. The sequence goes on from NZ_JBNUPG010000003.1 coordinate 85,756, forward strand.
AAATCGCGATTTATGCTAAGCCTAGACATATTCGCCTAGTCTTGAATCAAAAGCAAGAAAAAATAGCTGACAATAACCAATTATTAGATAAAACAGCCCAGCAAATAATCGCTAAATTAAAAGACTATTACATAGGTGAAGGAAGAGAACATACTATAGAAGCTTATTTGATTGATCGATTGAAGCAGCTGAATCTCACTCTTTCTGGTGCTGAGAGTTTAACAGGAGGTAAAATGCTCAGTCGCCTCACTCAGGTTCCAGGTGCTTCAACAGTCATAAAGGGTGGCTTTGTGGTCTATCAAGCGCAAACCAAGGTAGATTTGTTATCGGTTGATCCTATGATAATTGAAGAATATTCAGTCTATAGTGAGCAATGCGCTTGTGCTATGGCCGAACAATGCTTAAAATTAAGTGGCAGTGACCTCGCTCTGGCTTTAAGCGGAGTAGCAGGTCCGGGCTCTGATCAAGGACATCCAGCTGGAGAAGTCTATCTGGCTTGTGCAAGTAAAAATCGTCCGACCGAATGGCAGAAACTCATGCTTCCCAATCGAGGGCGCGACTATGTACGGGACTTGGCCACTAATTATGGTTATGAATTAATTAAGAGAGTAGTCGAACAAAAGTTCGCAAAAAACTTGAGTTTGGACTAAATAATTGTTAAGATAAGATTACCTTGATGAACGGAGGAAATAATATGGTAGATGCCAACAGACAAAAAGCCTTAGATCAAGCGCTAAAGAATATAGAAAAAAGTTATGGAAAAGGTGCAATCATGCGTTTGGGTGATCGAACAAGCGTTGAAATTGATACAGTTCCTTCAGGCTCCCTCGCCCTAGATGTGGCCCTTGGAATTGGTGGTTATCCACGAGGACGGGTCATTGAATGTTATGGACCGGAATCTTCTGGTAAGACTACTGTTGCCCTACATGCCATTGCATCTGTCCAAAAGAAGGGGGGCTTGGCTGCCTTTATCGATGCTGAGCATGCTTTAGATCCTGTTTACGCTGAGAAATTAGGAGTTGATATTAACGAATTATTACTCTCTCAACCAGATACAGGAGAACAAGCTTTAGAAATAGCAGATGCCTTGGTCTCATCAGGAGCAGTCGATATTGTAGTGGTTGACTCTGTAGCAGCCTTAGTACCACGAGCTGAGATTGAAGGAGAGATGGGAGATTCGCACATTGGTTTGCAAGCGCGTTTGATGTCGCAAGCCATGCGTAAATTGTCCGGCTCAATTAATAAAACCAATACGATTGCTTTCTTTATTAACCAGATTCGTGAAAAGGTGGGTGTAATGTTTGGTAACCCAGAAGTAACCCCTGGTGGTCGTGCCTTGAAGTTTTATTCTTCTATTCGTCTTGAAGTCAGAAGAACTGAAAGCCTTAAGCAAGGCGGTGATGTGTATGGTAACCGGACACGGATTAAAGTCGTTAAAAATAAACTGGCACCACCGTTTAAAGAAGCCATGGTCGACATTGTTTATGGTTACGGTATTTCGCAAATTGGAGAGCTTGTAGACATGGCATCTGATTTGGATATTATTAACAAGGCAGGTTCTTGGTATTCATATAAAGAAGAAAGAATTGGTCAAGGACGCGAAAGTGCTAAACAATTCTTAGAAGATAACCCACACATCTTTGAAGAGATTGATCAACAAGTTAGACAGCATTATCAAATTGGTGGACATTCGGCAGTAACTTCTGAAGAAGCCGATGAAGAAGCACTAGAAAAAATTAAAGAAATTAAAAAATAATTTTTTGAGATATTTTTTTAAAACTAGCAAAACGCAAATTATAAAGCTTAAAAAGGCCCCTCAATCCAATGAGGGTCTTCTTTTTTATAAAAAAGCGTCAGAAAATATGAGGCTAAATAGTCATAATGATCCTTTGAATTATTTGACTATGGCTGCGATTAAAAGTATTATAAAAGTTGTGGAAAGCCACGATTAATTTTTACACCATATTAATTAATGAAAAAACTAAATAGATACGGAGGTGACTCTTATGGAAAATTTGATTCCACTCGCCTTCGCTATCGTTGCTTTAATTGCTGGTTTTGTTATTGGTTATATCGTTAAACAAAAATCAGATGAAAAAAATATTGCGGGTGCAAAAGCAAATGCCGAAGCAATTATTGATGATGCGATAAATCAAGCCCAAACTTTAAAACGCGAAGCGCTTTTTGAAGCGAAGGAAGAAAATATCAAATACCGTAATGAGATTGAAAACGAGCTGAAAGATCGTCGCCAAGAAGCGACAAAATTTGAAAATCGTTTAATTCAAAAAGAAGAAAACCTGGATAAGAAAAGCAATACTTTAGATAATCGTGAATCTCTATTAGAAAATAAAGAAGCAGATTATTTAAAACGTAAAGATGAATTGGTTGAAAAGGAAAGTGAAATTGAACAACTTATCTTAAAAGGCCAAGAAGAATTAGAAAGAATTGCTATGATGTCAAGAGATGATGCGAAAGAAATCATTCTTAAAGAGACAGAAGAGACACTTTCTAACGAAATGGCTGTCATGATACGTGATGCTGATCAAAAAGCTAAAGAAGAAGCGGACCGTAATGCGAAAGAAATCATTCTTCAAGCTATTCAACGTTCGGCAACAGACCTAGTCACAGATAATTCTGTATCGGTTGTGCACTTGCCAAATGATGATATGAAGGGTCGGATTATTGGTCGAGAAGGACGGAATATTCGCACCTTAGAAAGTCTAACAGGTATCGATTTAATTGTAGATGATACACCTGAAACAGTCGTTTTAAGTGGCTTTGATCCAATTCGTCGAGAAATTGCTAAGCTCGCTCTTGAACATTTAATTCAAGATGGCCGAATTCATCCTGCTAGGATTGAAGAAATGGTTGAGCGGGCACGTAAGGAAATGGATGAGCGCATCCGCGAAGTCGGTGAAGAAGCTGTCTTTGATGTTGGTATTCACGCTATTCATCCTGATCTAATTAAAATTATCGGTCGTTTAGCTTACCGGACTTCCTATGGTCAAAATGTCTTAAAACACTCTGTTGAAGTTGCAAAGTTAGCAGGGGTAATGGCCGGTGAATTGAATGAAGATGTAGTCTTAGCCAAAAGAGCGGGCTTACTTCATGATATTGGTAAAGCATTAGACCAAGAAATTGAAGGTTCTCACGTTGAAATTGGTGCAGAAATTGCTAATCGTTATAAAGAAAATGAGGTAGTTATTAATGCAATTGCTTCTCACCATGGCGATACTAAAGCAACTTCTGTTATTTCAGAACTAGTCGCAGCGGCTGATGCCTTATCTGCTGCAAGACCAGGTGCACGAAGTGAATCCTTAGAAAACTACATTCGTCGCTTGAAACAATTGGAAGAAATCGCCAATGAAAATGAAGGCGTTACTCAATCCTATGCTATCCAAGCAGGTCGAGAAGTACGTGTGATTGTCGCTCCAGACAAGATCAATGATGCTAAAGCGGCTGCTTTAGCAAGAAGTGTGAAACAACGCATTGAAAATGAAATGAAATATCCAGGAAATATTAAAGTAACGGTTATACGCGAAATACGAGCCGTAGAGTATGCGAAATAAAGACAAGGCACAACCCCTTTTGGAGTTGTGCTTTTTATATCATGATAATGATGAGAGCTTTTGCTAAAATAGAACTAGTCAAAACCTTTACTTCTAAGAGAACCTTTGCTTAAATCTCAAATTGTTATTAATTAATTATTAACAAGCAAGTAGAAAGAAAGCTTATTTGGCTTATGTCATTATTATGATATCAATTCAAAACCAATCAACGATTAAATGAACTAGAGGATGAGTAGCCATGTCAAGTAAAGAAACCCCTATGATGCAACAATATCTATCCATTAAAGCCAAGCATCAAGATTCCATCTTGTTTTTTCGTTTAGGCGATTTTTATGAAATGTTTTATGAAGATGCTATTACTGCTGCAAGAGTATTAGAAATCACGCTGACTTCCCGTAATAAAAAAGCCCAAGATCCAGTGCCCATGTGTGGGGTTCCTTATCATTCAGCCACCGAATATATCCGTCGTTTAATCCAAGAAGGCTATAAAGTGGCTATTTGTGAACAATTAGAAGATCCACGACTCACCAAAGGGATGGTCAAAAGAGATGTTGTTCAAATCATTACACCAGGAACCATTTTGGTCGACCAAGCACTCAAACACAAAGAAAATAATTACCTAGCCGCTTTTTTAAAAGCAAAAAACACTTACCATTTGGTTTATGTGGATATTTCAACGGGTCAAAGTCGGATGACTCAAACAGAAGATTGGAATCAATTTGTCAGTGAAATCCAAACGGTTAAACCCAGTGAGTGGATTATCGATGAGGAAGGAAGATCAGGTTTTAGCCAAGAAGAACTGAGCCTACTGCAAGAAAGGATTACGGCTTTTAAATCAACCTTTACACCTGCCGCTTTAACAGAAAATTTCTTTAAGCTAAAAGAGGCAAGCCCTGTTCAAACAGAACTTTTAAAATACTTATCAGCTTATCTCCAATCGATTCAACCGCATGCTTTTGATTATTTAAAAGAGGTGGAAGAGTATACCTTATCTGCCTACTTGCAGATGAATCAATACACTAAGGTGCAATTAGAATTAACCGAATCTTTAAGAACTCAAAAGCGAAAAGGGTCTTTATTGTGGCTGATAGACCGCACGCAAACGGCCATGGGAGGAAGACTATTACATCAGTGGTTGGATAAACCCTTATTACAAAAACAAGCTTTAATTAGCCGCCATCAAAAGGTAGCCGGTTTAATTAATCATTACTTTCTTCGCCTTGAATTAATCAATATTTTAAAAAATATCTATGACCTTGAACGCTTGGTAACAAAACTATCTTTACAGACTGCCAATGCTAGAGAAGTTGACCAATTGCGCCAGTCTTTAAAACAAATACCCCTTCTTAATCAGTATCTCCAACAATTGAACGAAAGCATGGATTCAGTGGATCAATTTCAAGCCTTGCCTGAATTTAATGAGCTTTTGGCTATTATTAATGAAGCTTTGGTCGATAATCCACCGATTTCATTAACAGAAGGTAGAATCATTAAAGACCGCTATCATAAGCAGTTGGATGGTTATCGTGATGCTTTAGATAATGGTGAAAGTTGGCTAATTGATTATCAAGAGCGTGAACGTCAAAGAACCGGCCTAAAAACCCTGAAAGTAGGCTATAATAAAGTCTTTGGCTATTACCTAGAGATGAGCCGTCTGCAAGCACAAGACTTTGACGATCCGACTTATGTCCGCAAGCAAACGTTAGCTAACAATGAACGCTATATTACAGACGAACTTAAACAAATAGAAAGTACCATTCTGGGGGCCCAGGAAAAGGCTGAAAAGTTGGAGTACCATCTCTTTATTGAATTACGCAATCGTTTAAATACCTATTCTAGCCAACTGCAAGAATTGGCACAAGCGGTAGCCACTCTAGATGTTTTATGTTCTTTTGCTGAATTAAGTGAGGAAGAAAACTTCACCCAAGCTCATCTGTCTGATCAAAGAAAAGATTTTGAAATAAAAGAAAGTCGTCATCCCGTTTTGGAGAAGTTAATCGGACGCGCTAAGTTTATCGCCAATGACTTTGACTTAGACCAAGATCAATTTGTTCTACTATTAACCGGACCTAATATGTCGGGCAAGTCGACTTATATGCGTCAAATCGCCTACAGTGTGATTCTTAATCAAATCGGTTGTTTTGTCCCTGCTAAAGAGGCGAGACTGCCCTTAGTCGATCAAATCTTTACTCGGATTGGATCTTCTGATGATTTAACCAGTGGGCAATCCACCTTTATGGTAGAAATGATAGAGACCAATTATGCCTTACAAAACGCCACAGACCGCAGTCTTATCCTCTTTGATGAGATTGGTAGAGGAACCGCCACCTTCGACGGTATTGCCCTAGCGGAAGCGATTCTTTACCATATTGCTCAAAAAGTGGGGGCTGCTACCATCTTCTCTACCCATTATCATGAATTAACGGACCTTGACCAAACACTTTCTCAAATAAAAAACATTCATGTTGGAGCAGTGGAAGAAGCCGGTCATTTAGTCTTTCTCTATAAGATCTTAGCTGGACCAGCGGATAAGTCCTACGGCATTCATGTAGGACGCTTAGCAGGCCTGCCGGAATCAGTCTTGCGACAAAGTCAAGTGGTGTTGGATGAGTTAGAAGCTAATGCCAAGCATTTACGCAACCATCAAGTTGATCCAATAGATCTCTTGCCAATCCCTGAAGAAGAGCAAACTAAAGAAAGCTCTTCGAAGATTGAAACGGCTCTTGAAGCAGTAGATGTTAATCAAATGACCCCCCTAGATGCTTTAAATTTCTTAGCCCAATTAAAACAAGAATTGAAATAAAGAAAGGAGACCGCAATGGGAATTATTAAACAAATGGATATCGCTCTAGCCAATCAGATTGCAGCCGGAGAAGTGGTTGAAAGACCGGCTTCAGTCGTTAAAGAATTGTGTGAAAACGCCATTGATGCCAAAGCAGATCAGATTCAAGTGGAAGTAAAAGAAGCGGGTATTCAACAAATTATAGTGATTGATAATGGTCAAGGAATGGTGGAAGAAGATCTTCATCAATCCGTTTTAGCTCATGCGACCAGTAAAATATATTCCCTACCAGACCTTTTTCAGATTACTTCTTTAGGATTTAGAGGAGAGGCCCTAGCTTCTATAGCTTCAGTAGCCAAAATCAGAATTGAGTCGACTTGGAATGAAGCAAACCAAGCCAGTCAAAGTGGTCATTTTATTGAAGTTGAAAATTCAAAAATAATCAATCAAGGTTCTTGCCCGCCCCGTAATGGGACTACCGTGCAAGTGGATTCAATTTTTTATAATACACCAGCCCGACTCAAGCATTTAGCCAGTCTGCAAACTGAAATGCGCCATATTCTTAAGGTAATCCAGAATTTAGCTATAGCCTATCCAAGTATTTCTTTTACTTTAATTTCAGATGGAGATCGTTTGCTACAAACGGTCGGTAAGGGGGATTTGAAGCAAACCATTGCTCAACTGTACTCACCCCAGCAAGCAAGAGAAATGCTAGCCTTCAAGCAATCGGACATAGAGTTTGGCCTAGAAGGATTGATCTCACCACCCACCTTGACTCGAACTAGTCGCAATTATATTCACTGGATGGTCAATGGTCGAACAGTCAAGAGTCCTTTTCTTAATAATGTGTTGATCAAGGCTTATGGCAAGCAGTTAATGATCGGTCGTTTTCCTTTGAGTTTTATTCAAATAACAACGGATCCTCGCTTGGTAGATGTCAATGTGCATCCTACCAAACAGACTATTCGCTTAAGTAAGGAAGCGGAACTGGCTAAACTATTAACTCAAGCCGTTCAAGCAAGCTTATTACAAAACCGCGCCATTCCTGAAGCAGGAGACAGCCTATTTAGACCTACTCGTTTCTACCAACAAAATAAGGGGCAATTAGACTGGATCAGCCAAACATCCCATCTAGCAGAAGATAAGCAAGCTATAGAGCTGTCTCGTCCTGATTCTAACCAGATAAAAATGGATGAGTACACAAAAGTCAGTGACTTCCCAACTGAAAAGACTCAAGGGATGATGGAAGCATTAAGCTCTCAAGCAGTAGAAAAAGAGGCATTGGATCAACAAGAAAAACCAAAGATGATTGATTTTAGTCAGCTACGCTATGTAGGTCAGATTCATGGCACCTATTTAATTGCTGAAGGTCCTTCTTCTTTCTACTTAATTGATCAACACGCTGCCCAAGAGAGAGTCCGTTATGAAAAATTAATGGCTGACCAAGTGGATGTTGACCAGCAGCAGGATTTTTTGATGCCCAAGCTATTTAGTTTTGATTTAAAAACGGCGCAAATGGCAGAAGAATATAGCGACCGTTTGGCCGAAATAGGGATTCACTTACAAGCTTTTGGTCCTAAATCCTATCAAATGCAAAGTCATCCCACCTGGTTAGAAGCCGATGAATTGGACCAGATAGTGCCAGACTTATTAGACCGTTTGAGCCGGCAAGAAGATCTTTCAGTTAATCAATTGAAAGAAGCGAGCATTATCATGCAGTCTTGTCGTGGTGCTATTAAGGCCAACCATCGCCTAGCAGACAGTGAGGCCATTCATCTACTTGCTGAAATGAACGATTTGCAAGATCCATTGCATTGTCCCCATGGTCGTCCAGTATTTATCGAATTCGATCCGACCACTATTGAAAAACTGTTTAAACGTATTCAAGATCATCATTTAGGAGGAAGAGAAAATGACTAAAAAAGATTATCAAGATAAAATTAAAAAATTAGACCCCATTCAATACCATGTGACACAAGAAGCAGGTACTGAAAGACCTTTTAGCGGTAAATATGACCAGTTTGACCAAAAAGGCATTTACGTTGATATTGTGTCAGGAGAACCCTTATTTTCGAGTAAGGATAAGTTTGATGCTGGCTGTGGCTGGCCATCCTTTACTCAACCAGTTAAGGGAACTGAATTGCAAGAATTAGAAGACCATAAATTATCCAGACCTCGAACGGAAGTTCGCTCCAAGCAAGCGGATTCTCATTTGGGCCATGTCTTTAATGATGGGCCAAAGGATAAAGGAGGCTTGAGATACTGTATTAACTCAGCCGCTTTACGCTTTATTCCTTATGAGGAGATGGACCAAGCAGGTTATAGCGATTATAAGAAATGGGTGGAATAGTTAATGTATCAATACATTCAAGGACAAGTTAAGCAGATTCAACCCACTTACTTAATTCTAGAAGCTAATGGTATAGGTTACCAAATCTGGTGTGCTAATCCTTTCCGTTGGCAAGAAAAGATGCAAGAAAGCATCACACTCTTTATCGAATTAGTAGTCAGAGAAGATGCAATGCTCCTATATGGTTTTATGGACGAGGCTGAAAAGAACCTCTTTTTACAATTGAATAAGGTTTCCGGTATTGGCCCCAAGTCGGCTCTATCCATTCTAGCGTTAGATGATCAAGTGGGCTTGGTGCAAGCTATTGAATCGGCTGATGCCAAGTATTTAATGAAGTTCCCAGGGGTGGGTAAAAAAACAGCCCAGCAAATGATTTTAGACTTACAAGGTAAGCTTGATTTGAGTCAAATGAAAGAAAGTGAAGACTCACCAACAGCTAAAAATAGTTATTTAGAAGAAGTAAAACAAGCCTTAGATGGTTTAGGCTATTCTAAGCGTGAGATTGAGCGCATCATGCCAAAAATAGAAAAAGAAGCCATCCAATCAACCCAAGAAGGTTTGAGTTTAGCCTTTAAGCTCTTAATAAAATAAGCAAGAGAAAGGAATCAATATGGATCAAGAAAGATTTGTATCAAGTGAAAGCTTGAGTGAAGATGATCAACAGCTTACCACTTTGAGACCCCAATTATTAAAAGATTATATCGGTCAATCGAAGGTTAAAAACGAATTGAATGTCTATATTCAAGCAGCCTTGAAGCGATCAGAAGCGCTCGATCATGTCTTACTCTATGGGCCTCCTGGCTTAGGTAAAACCACTCTTGCCATGGTGATTGCCAATGAGTTAGACGTTAAAATTCAAACAACTTCAGGCCCAGCTATTGAGCGACCGGGTGATTTATTAGCCATTCTTAATGAACTGGATGCTGGCGATATTCTTTTTATTGATGAAATTCACCGCTTACCTCGCATTGTTGAAGAAGTACTTTACTCAGCCATGGAAGATTATTATGTCGATATTGTTATTGGACAAGGAGCTAGTTCCCAGCCCATTCATTTTGAATTGCCACCCTTTACTTTAATAGGAGCAACCACACGGGCGGGGATGCTTACTCAACCCCTGCGTGATCGCTTTGGCATTATGGCCCACATGCAGTACTATGAGGTCAAAGATTTAGAAAAAATCGTTAAACGGTCTGCCAGAGTCTTTCAAATCGACATCGATGATCAAGCCAGTAAAGAATTGGCCGTAAGAAGTCGTGGCACGCCAAGAATAGTTAACCGTATGTTAAGACGGGTGCGTGATTTTGCACAAGTTCATGGCGATGGCAATATTCATATCAAGGATACCAAAGAAGCTTTAAAAGTCTTACAAATTGATGCTTTAGGCTTAGACCCGCTTGATCGTAAACTTTTAAAGACGATGATTGAATTTTATGGTGGAGGACCGGTTGGAATTGCCACCCTTGCTGCCAATATTGGAGAAGATATCGTGACCCTGGAAGATATGTATGAACCTTATCTTGTCCAACAAGGCTTCATTAAGCGTACGCCTCGAGGACGGATGGTTACCGAATTAACATATCGCCATTTAAATTATCCCCTGAAAGAAAAATAGAAAGAAGAAAACGATGACTTATACAACTAAAGATTTTGATTATCATTTACCAGAAGAATTGATTGCTCAAACTCCCTTAAAGGACCGCTCATCATCGCGTATGTTGGTCTTAGACCGTCAAAGTCAGCAAACAATCGATACAGACTTTAAACATATGCTTGACTATTTAAAGCCTGGGGATGGCTTAGTAATTAATGAAACCAGAGTTATTCCCGCGCGTTTATTTGGTGTTAAACCGGATACCGGGGGACATATTGAGGTCCTTTTATTAAAAAACACCCAAGGTGACCAATGGGAATGTCTAGTTAAACCAGGTAAAAGAGCTCGTTTAGGGACCGTCTTACATTTTGGCGACCAAGCCCAATTAGTGGGAACAATTATCGAACATAAGGAAGACGGAGGAAGAGTTATTGAGTTTTCTTATCAAGGTGTTTTCCTAGAAGTGTTAGAATCCCTAGGTCAAATGCCTTTACCTCCTTATATAAAGGAAAAATTGGATGATCCAGATCGCTATCAAACGGTCTATGCCAAGCAAAATGGTTCGGCCGCTGCTCCAACAGCTGGCTTGCACTTTACTCAAGAACTAATGCAAGAGGCAATAAATAAAGGCATTGAGATTATTCCGATTGTGCTGCATGTTGGCTTGGGAACCTTCCGACCTGTTTTTGTAGAAAAGATTGACCAACACCAAATGCACGCTGAATATTATCAAATCAGCCCAGAATCGGCTGAAAAAATTCAAAACATTCGTAAAAGAGGTGGCAAGATCACAGCAGTCGGTACAACCTCTGTGCGCACCTTGGAAACAATTGCACGTGACCATCAAGGGCAAATTGTGCCAGCTTCTGGTTGGACGGATATTTTCATCACGCCAGGTTTTAAATTTCAAGCAGTTGACCATTTAATTACTAATTTCCACTTACCACAATCAACCTTAGTTATGTTGGTTTCAGCCTTTTATGATCGCGATAAAATTTTACAAGCCTATCAACACGCAGTGGATCATAAATATCGTTTCTTTAGTTTTGGAGATGCGATGTTCATTCTCTAAATAAACACAGTGGAAGGTGAGAAAAGCAAATGCTATTCAATGTTCGTAGCTCTTATTCTTTATTGCAATCCACCCTTGATTTAAATCAATATGTAGCTAAAGCTAAGTCCCTAGGCTACACGCATCTTGGCTTAGCCGATCAAGGAGTCTTACATGCTAGTCTTAAGTTTTACCTAGCCTGCCAAAAAGCAGACCTTCATGCCATGATAGGGCTTAGCTTGAACTTGCCGGGACGCCTGGACCAAAGTCAAAGCTATCCTATAATTCTTTATGCCCTGAATTACCAGGGCTATTTAGCTTTGATTCAACTTTCTAAATTAATCAACCAAAGCCATCCAGATTATCAGCAAATCGATCATCTGATGAAAGAAGCTAGCCAATCATTGGTTATCATTACTGCCGGCAAGAAGGGAGAATTAGAACAAGCCCTTCTACATGAGAATTTTGAAGCAGGACAAGCGATTCTTCAGTCTTGGCTTCATATTTTTCCGCAAGACAATTTTTATCTAGGACTTTCGATTTATCCCTTCAATGAATTAGAAGTTTCATGGCTATCTCAATTTGCTCGTAACCACCAATTAAAGATGGTTTGTAACCAAGCAGTCGAAAGTCTCACCAGTGAAGAAGGTTTTGCTATAAGGATTTTACAAGCGATTGATCGCGGTGAAAGCTTGGATCCTTCAATTATGACCTATCGGACGTCTCATTATTTATACGGCCGTAATGAATTAGAAGACTTGTATTTACAAAAGGGACTGGAGCAGGTAGTCACCAATAGTCATGCTTTGGAAGAACGTATGCAAGTGCAGCTGCCCATTAATCAGTCGCTCCTACCTAAATTTAAAACACCAAATAATATAGCTGCTAAAGACTATTTAAAACACCTATGTCAAAACAAGCTAGCAGAGTTAAAAGTTGATCAAGTGCCCATTTATCAAGAACGCTTAGACCATGAATTAACTACCATCGATCAAATGGGTTTCAATGATTATTTCTTAATTGTTTGGGAAATTATGGCCTTTTGTTATGAATATAATATCCGAACGGGTCCAGGGCGAGGGTCTGCTGCTGGCTCTTTAGTAGCCTATCTATTAGGAATTACTAAGATAGACCCGATAGAATATGATTTACTCTTTGAACGTTTTTTAAATCCTGAACGCTACAATATGCCCGATATTGATATCGATATTCCAGATGATAAAAGAGACCAAGTGCTTCGTTATGTCGCCCAAAAATATGGCAGCCAGCAGGTAGCTCAATTGGTGACTTTCGGTAGTTTTGGGGCCAAGCAATCACTACGCGACACCCTCAGAGTCTTGTCCTATCCTAAAATGGTGCAAGATCGCTGGTCCAAGACCATACCAACTGAAGTGTCCATCCGCTTGCAGGATGCTTATCAAAAGTCTAGCGCTTTAAGACAGTTAATTGCTGAAGATTCTTTAAATGAACAAATTTTTAAAACTGCTCTCACCATTGAGGGCTTGCCACGACATACTTCTACCCATGCTTCAGGAGTTGTGATTGCCGATCAAGATTTGAGTCGCTGGGTGCCCGTTACAACAAGAGAAGGCCAAATACAGCTTACACAATTTGATATGGAAGATGTCGAACGAGTAGGTTTGTTAAAAATGGACTTTCTGGGCTTGAAAAACTTACAAATCCTAGATACTATTTTGAACTTAATTAAGCAAAATCAAGGCTTAGCCATTGACATCGATGCCATTGATCGTGAGGATTCAGCCACTTTAAGACTTTTCCAAGAAGCTAACACCCAAGGAGTCTTCCAGTTTGAATCTGAAGGAATTCGCCAAGTTTTAAGAAGATTAAAACCGGAAAGTTTTGAAGATATTATCGCAGTCAATGCTTTATACCGACCGGGGCCTATGCAACAAATTTCTCATTTTATCAACCGCAAGCATGGTAAGGAAAAAATTGATTATATCCATCCACTTTTAGAAGGAATTTTACAAAAAACCTACGGAATTATCGTTTATCAAGAGCAAGTTATGCAAATCTGCCAAAAGTTGGCTGGTTTTAGTTTAGGGCAAGCCGACCTCTTGAGAAGAGCCATGGGTAAAAAAGAGATGGACCTAATGAAAGACCAACAAGTTGCTTTTCTAAAGGGTTGTCAAGAGCGTGGACTGGATAGTCAAACCAGTCAGCAAGTTTTCCATTATATTTATCAATTTGCCAATTATGGTTTTAATCGGGCGCACGCTGCTGTTTATTCGACTTTGGCCTACCAACTAGCTTATTTAAAGGTTCACTATCCATTAGAGTTCTTTACAGCCCTCTTAAACCATGGGCGATCAATTCATCAAAGTTTGGATGAATACCTATTAGATGCCAAACGTACGGTAGGACCCTTTTTAATGGTGGATATCAATCGCTCACATACTAATTTTAAAATTGAAAAAGGGGCTATTCGAATTGGTTTAATGGCTATCAATGGACTCAGACATGATTTTTGTCAAGTCATTTTAGATGAGCGCAATTTAGCTGGGCCTTTTACCGATTTCCAAAACTTTCTATCACGGATGCCCCTTAAATTTCTAAAGACCAATTTAATTCAAGCGCTAATAGATGCCGGTGCACTCGACACCTTTGGCTACACACGAGCGACCTTGACCGAGAACTTAGAACATTTTATTCAATTTCGCAAGATTTCAGGCAATCATATTAACTTATTAAAAGAGATTGAACCTAAAATTAATTTGGTCAGAGAGTGGCCTAAAGCCCATTTACTCAAGCGTCAGCGTGAAGTACTAGGCTTGCAATTAGCTGGCCATCCTATTGATGAGTTTTTAAAACTGATTGAAGGAGATCAAAGCTTTCTATCTATTGGAGCTTTAAAATCCTTAAAAATGCCTAAAGGTAAAAAAGTAAAAGTTCTAGCCTATATCGAGCACATGAAAGTCATTGAAACTAAGAAAAAAGACCAGATGGCTTTTTACCGTCTCAATGATGGCAGTCAAAATATTTCTCTGGTTAGTTTCCCTGAAAGTTATCAACGATTTGGCCACCAGCTCAAAGAGGGTCAAGTGGTGGCTTTGCAAGGCCAACTAAGCCTAGATCGACAAGGTCAGCCACAAATTGTTTTGGAAAAATTACTGCCCTTACCAGAAGATGAAAAGCAATCCCATTCATCACCGATTCGTCAAGTATTTATTAAATTACTAGCCGGGGCTTCTAGTCAGCAATTAGTGGAAAAATTAAAAGCTTTAGCGGTAGAAAACCCAGGTCCTTTAGAAATAATCATGGTCGATGCCAACCGCAATGCTTGGAAATTAGAGGCTCTATATAATATTTCTATGGCAGATCGGGTGGTGGATGAGTTAAAAGCTCTTTTTGGAGAAAATAATGTCTATTTTAAATAATGAATCTGACTGATAATCATATCAACGGACAGGCTTTTTAATTCATGTTAAAATATTATTAAGAGAGTTAATGAATAAGAAGAGGTGACTTATGAGACGTTTAGCAGTGCTAACAAGTGGAGGTGACGCTCCCGGAATGAACGCCGCTATTCGAGCTGTTGTTGAACAGGGCCTCCATCATCAAATTGAGGTAGTAGGTGTTCAACACGGTTTTAAAGGTTTAGTGGAAGGTGAATATAGGAAAATAGGGATCAACGACCTCACTCATGCCATTCGTAGAGGAGGAACCATCCTTTATTCAGCCAGGTACCCTGAATTTAAACAGTTAGAAGTACAAAAGAAAGCCATTCAACAAATGGAGTCCCTAGGAATTGAAGGCTTAATTGTTATTGGAGGAGATGGCTCCTTCCAAGGAGCTCTAGCTCTTACTAAATTAGGTTTTCCAGCTATTGGTATTCCAGGAACCATTGATAATGATATTCCAGGGACCGAATATACGATAGGGTTTGACTCTGCCATGTCGGCAGCGATTGAAGCCATCGATAAAATTTCTGACACAGCGGCCTCACATAACCGTACCTTTGTAGTCGAAGTGATGGGACGTAACGCGGGGGATATTGCTATATGGGCCGGAGTGGCTGTGGGAGCCGATGCCATTGTTATTCCTGAAGAAGATTTCTTTATCGGTGACATTGCTCGCAGAGTCAATACGGCTCTTAGTCATGGGAAAGACCATGCTTTAATCGTATTAGCCGAAGGTGTCATGGGCGTGGAAGAATTTATCAAAGAATACAAAAAAGAAGCCCCTGATCAAAGTGTTCGTGGGGTTAACCTCTCCCACATTCAAAGAGGGGGTAATCCAACAGGTCGTGATCGTGTTTTTGCTACATTAATGGGTGCTAAGGCAGTGGATTTAATTCTTCACGGACAATCGGGTATTTTCGTCGGCATTACCAATGAAGAATTATCCGTTTGTGACATCGTTGAAACCTTAACCAAATCCAAGCACAAAGTAAGAGATGATTTGTACGAAATTAATCGTAGCTTAACGGATCGCTATTGAGCATGAAAAGGAGTTAATATGAAGAAAACAAAGATCGTTGGCACAATGGGGCCGGCAACTCAATCAAAGAAAGTAATGGTCGATCTGCTTCACGCAGGAATGAATGTAGCCCGTTTTAATTTTTCTCACGGTGATCAAGCATCGCAATTAAACCATATCAACTTATTTAAAGAGGCCCGTCAAGAAGCCGGTGTTATAGCTGGTATCTTATTAGATACCAAGGGACCTGAAATAAGAACGCATAAGATGGAACATAATGGCATTCTATTAGAAAAAGGTCATAAAATCCGGATAGCGATGACTGAGGTTTTAGGTAGTGCTGATAAGTTTTCTATCACCTATGAAGGCTTAATTGATGATGTGACTATCGGTTCGCTTATTCTAATCGATGACGGTTTAATTGAATTGGAAGTTGAAGCCATTGATGATCAAGCCAAGGAAATTGCTTGTGTGGTAGTCAATTCAGGTGTCTTAAAATCACAAAAGGGTATTAATGTACCAGGTATTTCTTTAAATATTGCGGGTATCACTGAAAAAGACAAGCAAGATATTCGTTTTGGCGCGCGTCAAGATGTTGACTTTATAGCGGCCTCCTTTGTGCGCCGTCAAAATGATGTGATGGAAATACGTGCTATTCTAGAAGAAGAAAACAAGACCAATATTAAGATTATCTCTAAAATTGAAAACCGGCAGGGTGTCGATAATATTGATGAAATTATAGAAGTATCGGATGGGATTATGGTTGCCCGCGGAGATTTAGGGGTCGAAGTGCCAACAGAAGACGTGCCCCTTATTCAAAAAATGATTATTAAGAAATGTAATCGAGCAGGTATTCCAGTCGTGACAGCTACACAAATGTTAGATTCTATGCAAAGAAACCCTAGACCTACACGAGCCGAAGCAGGAGACGTGGCCAATGCTATTTTTGACGGAACGGATGCTGTCATGCTTTCTGGGGAAACAGCGGCAGGGGATTATCCTTTAGAAGCTGTGAAAATGATGGCTAAGATATGTGAACGGACTGAATCACAATTATTAGGTCAGGATGCCTTTACCTTGAAGAAATTCAATCAGTCAGACTTGACTGAAGCTATTGGTCAAGCGGTGGGACATACTGCTCGTAATCTGGGGATTCAAACCATCGTGGCAGCAACCTCTTCTGGCTATACGGCACGCATGATTGCTAAATACCGGCCGTCTTCTAATATCTTAGCAGCTACCTTTGAGGAAGAAGCACAACGTTCACTCACACTGGTGTGGGGGGTTCAACCTTTCGTTATTGGTAAGCCTGATTCAACCGATGAGATGTTAGATTCTGCTTCAGCCATGGCAGTAAGGCAAGGTTTTGCTAAAGAAGGCGACTTGATTATCATTACTGCGGGCGTTCCGGTTGGTGAAAAAGGCACGACCAACATTATGAAGATTCAATTAATTGGAACCAAGTTAGCTGAAGGACAAGGTGTTGGCAGTGGCAACTTCATTGGTAAGGCAGTGATTGCTCATACCGCTGAAGAGGCTAACGCTTATGTCAAAGAAGATACTGTATTAGTCACTAGCCAGACCGACCGTGATTACACTCCAGCCTTAGAAAGGGTGGGCGCTATTATCTGTGAAAGCGGAGGTATCACTTCCCATGCCGCTATTCTTGGCTTAGAAAGAGGCATACCGGTAGTAGTAGCAGTAGAAGGTGCTATGGAAGCTATTAAACAAAATGAACTGATTACTGTGGATGCTCGTCGTGGAATTATCTATCGCGGAGCAACGGTATCCATCTAGTATAGCAGAGTTCTATCTAAGACACTTATTTTAAGACATTTCTTGGCTTATTTATTGATGGGCTGAAGAAATGTCTTTTTGCTTGCCATCTTTTCTCTTTGCTTACAGAATGTGTTAAAATTGTTAATAGAAGACTAAGCGACTAGAATTAATTGTCTTTTGCTTAGGATAGAGTCGGTCTTTACTTTAGGATAGCTCAATCAGCTTGAAGAGAGTTTGATCAGATAGGAGAATGAAAGATGAAATTAGGAAGAATTACCGAATGTAAGATAAGTGACGAGAATGAAAACAGTTATTTTGCGCAAGTGGAAGGGACAACCTTTCGCTTAGACAAGGATCAAATCCAAGGTCAAAGTTATCACTTAGGCGACCAAATTAAAGGGCTTATTTATGAGGATATGAATCGTGAGGCCCGTATTCAATTAGACATCCCTAAGGCAGCTAGTGGTCACTATGATTGGGGCACAGTAACTCAAGTGCGTAAAGACTTGGGTGTGTTTGTGGATATTGGTCTTTATCAAAAGGACCTAGTAGTTTCTTTGGATAATTTACCAGATGATAAAAGTCAATGGCCTCAAAAAGGGGACCAGCTCTACTTGACAATGACTGTGGATAATAAGAACCGTTTTTGGGGCGAATTAGCAAGATTTGACCAGATGGAAGAATTATTTATCAAGGCAGCTGACCGTTTGATGAATCAAGATTTAGAAGTAACCATTTTTCAATTGAAATTAGTAGGAGCTTTGGCAATTTCTAAAGAGAACTTCCGCAGCTTTATACATGAGAGCGAATGGATGTTACCCCCGCGTTTGGGTCAAAAAATCAAGGGACGGGTAGTCAAGGTACAAAGTGATGGGTCTTTAAACTTGTCCTTAAAACCAAGAGCCCATGAAGCCATTAGCGATGATGCGACTATGTTAATACGTCTATTAGAAAAGACGCCCAATCATTTCTTACCTTATCACGACAAGTCTGATCCTGAAGCTATTAAGCGAGAATTTGGTATTTCTAAGGGACAATTTAAGCGCGCGGTCGGTTCCTTAATGAAGAATAAGCAAATTCGTCAAGAGGCTAATCAGGGGATTTACTTGGTGACGTCAGAAAATGAATAAGGCGGTCAATCAACAGTTACAAAATTATTTAGCGGATTTTAAGCGCTATTTACAAATTGATCAAGTCAAATCAAAAAATACAATCCAAGCCTATGTAAGAGATTTAAAAAAATTTATAAACTACCATCAAGACCATGCTACACAAAGCTTAGACCAAATCGATTATAGCTACATGCAAGGGTTTTTAGCCCATTTACACCAGCAAAATTATGCCACATCTTCTACTTCACGGCTTTTATCAGCTATGAAACAGTTTTTTCATTATTTGTTAAAAGAAGGGGTTATCCAGCAAAACCCCTTGCAATTAGTTCAAGGACCCAAGCAAGCCAAAAGCCTACCTAAAGTTCTATCAATGGAAGAAGTGGAAGCCATTATTCAAGCACCGAATATAGCCACTTTAACCGGTTTAAGAGACCGAGCCATCTTAGAAGTCCTTTATGCTTGTGGCCTACGTGTGAGTGAATTAACTCAGCTTCAGTTAGCTGACTTACACTTAGACTTGGGTTTTGTTCAAACTTTAGGTAAGGGCAATAAGGAAAGAATCATTCCCTTAGGGGATGAAGCCATCTATTGGGTTGATCAATACTTACAAGATGCCCGAGGTGTTTTTGCTAGTAAAAAGACTGCTCAAGCAGGCCAGATTCTCTTCTTAACAGAAAGAGGAAAGGCCTTCACCCGCCAAGGCATCTGGAAAAATCTTAATAAGTATGTTCAACAAGCAGGAGTCAATCAAAGAGTTTCACCACACATGTTGAGGCACTCTTTTGCCACTCATTTGTTAGAAAATGGTGCCGATTTACGCATGGTTCAAGAACTGTTGGGTCATGCAGACATATCGACCACTCAAATATATACACATATTTCACATCACCGCTTACAGGAAGTTTACCGTAAGAACTTTCCACGCGCTTGATGCGATTAAAGGAGGAAATAAAATGTTTAAAAGAATACACTTAATCGTTATGGACTCTGTCGGAATTGGACAAGCACCCGATGCAGAAGAATTTGGAGACTCTAACGTTCACACCTTAGGCCACATTGCCGAAAACTTTGATTTAAACTTAAAAAATATGGCTCAAATGGGTCTGGGTAAAATTGACACCATCAAAGGGGTAGAAGCCGTCGATCAAGCTTCCGCCTACTGGACTAAATTACAAGAACGTTCAGCTGGTAAAGACACCATGACTGGCCACTGGGAAATGATGGGTCTTTATATCGACCAGCCCTTTAGAGTCTTTCCAGCTGGTTTCCCACAAGAGTTGATTGAAAAATTAGAAAAATTTGCTAAGCGTAAGGTAATTGGGAATAAGGTGGCTTCTGGAACCGAAATTATTAAAGAATTAGGACCCGAGCAATTAGAAACGGGGGCATTAATTGTATATACATCAGCCGATTCTGTTTTACAGATTGCTGCCCACGAAGAAGTCATTCCTTTAGAAGAACTTTACAAGGTCTGTGAATATGCCCGTGAGATTACTTTGGAAGATCCTTACATGATTGGTCGGATTATTGCCCGACCTTATGTCGGTCAAATAGGTAATTTCGAAAGAACCAGCAATCGTCATGACTATGCCTTGGATCCCTTTGGCAAAACGACCCTTGATTTCTTAAAAGATGACGGCAAATCGGTCATTGCAGTGGGCAAAATTAATGACATCTTTAATGGAGCGGGTATTACTCAAGCGATTCGCACTAAGTCCAATATGGACGGTGTCGATCAATTACTCAAGGTCATGGGGGAAGATTTTGAAGGTCTATCCTTCACCAACTTAGTGGACTTCGATGCCAAATATGGTCACCGTCGTGACCCTCAAGGCTATGGTCAAGCCTTAGAAGACTTCGACGCCCGCATTCCTGAACTAATTCAAGCCATGAATGAAGAGGACTTGTTATTAATCACAGCCGACCATGGTAATGATCCGACTTATAAGGGAACCGATCATACCCGTGAATATGTGCCTTTATTGGCCTATTCTAAAAAGTTTAAAGCGGCAAGTGAACTACAAGCGCAGCACTTTGCTGATATCGCGGCCACTATTTCTGATAACTTTGGTGTTAAACAGACAGATCAAGGACAGTCGTTTTTAGCACAATTAAAATAGGAGAAGATTATGTATCAAAAAACCTTAGAATATTTAAAAGACCACGGTATGGTAGCCCCTCGAATTGGTTTAATTCTAGGCTCTGGTTTAGGAGATTTGGCAGATGAAATTAAAAATCCGGTTAAAATCCCTTATGAAGCTATCCCAAGTTTTCCAGTATCAACTGTTGAAGGTCATGCTGGTCAATTGGTCTATGGCAGCCTAGCTGGACAAAAAGTAATAGCATTACAAGGACGTTTTCACTATTACGAAGGCTATGACCTTGAAACAATCACCTTTCCGATTCGGATTTTTAAAGAATTAGGGGTCGAAAGTTTGATTCTTACAAATGCAGCCGGTGGGGTTAATAATAGTTTTAAACCTGGAGATCTAATGGTCATCAAGGATCAACTTAATTTTACAGGCGAAAATCCTTTGATTGGTAAAAACAATCCACAAGGTCCGCGCTTTGTTGATATGAGTCAAACTTATAGTAAAAGAGGCATTCAATTGCTACATCAAACAGCTAAAAGTTTAGGTTTTAGTTTACAAGAGGGAGTTTATGCATGGATGACCGGTCCTTCTTATGAGACCCCAGCTGAAATTAGAGCCATTCGTTTGATGGGGGGCGATGCAGTGGGAATGTCTACTGTTCCCGAAGCTATTGTAGCAAGACATGCTGGGCTGGAAGTCTTGGGAGTGTCTTGTATTACCAACTATGCAGCCGGTATGCAGGAGACACTTAACCACCAAGAAGTGATGGCTGTTTCTAGAGAAGTGAAACCACGATTTAAGCAATTAATTTATCAAGTGATTGAACAAATATAGGACTTTGTAAAGCTTTAAGTTGAAATTTCAGTCTTTGCATGGTAATATCTCAAGGAAATCTAATTAGAGATAGGAGGTCGCAAAAAATGCTAGTTCATTCAACGCATAAGAATGAAAAAGTTGTCTTAGGACTCTTAAGTTTAACTTGCGAAGGTGAAGATCAAATGGCTCAAGCAGGCGAAATTTTAACTAAATATCGCGACCAAGAAGGTTTCGACCTTTACTTATATAAAGATCCTGAAACAAGCAACTTCGTTGGTTTAATCGGTATTGAGCAGCGTAAAGTTGAAACGGATCCCCAAGAAAATCTTTCGACAATAATCGTTCACCTTATATCGGTTATTCCTTCCTTTGAAGGAGAGTCCGTGGATTATCAATTGTTCAAAGAACTTAAAGATATGTTTCCACAAATTCAAATCTCAGGTTCCATTCAATCAGAAACCCAAGATATGATTGCCCAGTTTGCTGAGAAATATCGTCAGCAGATAAAAGCAAATAGTGAAGGGGAAGCCAATTAATGCAAGAGGATCGAACCAATCAAGACTTAACCCTTAAATTAACGGCCTTTCAAGGGCCGTTTGATTTGCTTTTACACCTAATTAAAGAGTTAGAAGTCGATATTAACGATATACCCATGACGGAAATTACTGACCAATATTTGGCTTATATTGACCAGATGCAGGAATTAGACCTCGATAAGGTCGGAGAATATTTAGTGATGGCGGCCACTCTATTAGAGATCAAGAGTCGTCTCTTAATTCCCATTGAACCGGATGAATTGGATGGTGATTTAGAAGACCAAGATCCGCGGAGTGGTCTGGTTCAGCAACTGCTCATTTATCAACAATTTCAGCTAGTAGCGGACACCTTAGAAGATATGCAAGTGGATCGTAGTAAGCACTATTCAAGACCAGCGGCAGATCTTTCAAACTTTATAGCTTTTATTCCCTTAGAAGAAGGTGAGCTTTCGCTAGAGCAATTACAAACCAGTTTGAAGAGCGTTTTGCAAGCGCAAGAACAAAGACAACCTAAAGAAAAAGAAGTTCATCATGATCAAGTTTCAGTGACGGACAAAATGCAATTCATTCGGCAACAATTTCAATCCATTAAGCCTAATCAATCCATTGCTTTTTCGTCTCTTTTATCGAATGGCTCTCGACCAGAAATTATTGCCACATTTATTGCTGTTTTAGAAATGGTCCGTAAGCAAGTTCTCGTTTTTCAACAAGAAAGTTATCTAGATAGCATTGAACTGCGTTTGAGGGAGGAAGGTTATGCTTAGAAAAATAGCAGGCATTATTTTTGTTGCCGGGGAAGAAGGCGTGACCTTGAATGAGTTAGCCGCTCTTTTAAATCTCTCACCAACAGAAATTAAGCCTATGATTGAAGAAGTCCAGCAAACTTTAAAAGACCATCCACTATCGCCAATTGATTTGGTCCAATTTGGCGAACGCTTCTTGTATGTAACCCAAGCAGACTTAGACCCCTTGATTGAAAATTTTGCTCAATCGCCACTGCAACAAAAGTTAAGTCGACCGGCTATTGAGACCTTGGCTATCGTAGCTTACCGTCAACCGATTACACGCATGACCATTGATGAAATTCGGGGCGTTTCTTCCCAAGCCATGCTACAAAAATTAGTCAGCCGAGACCTCATTAAGGAGGTAGGTAAGTTAGAAGCGCCTGGTAGACCCATACTTTATGGAGTCACCGATTACTTCCTCAATTACTTTGCGCTATCTTCCTTAGAGGATCTACCACCTATTGAAGATTTAGCCCTCAACAGTCAAACCGCTTCAGAAGAACTTTTTTCATTAAAAAGATGGGAAATTAATTTATTTGATCAAGAAGAATAAGGAGGAACTATGGAAAGACTACAAAAAGTTATGGCTCACGCAGGGGTTGCCAGTCGACGCAAATGTGAAGACATGATTAAAGAAGGTCGCGTCAAAGTAAATGGACAAGTGGTTCGTGAATTAGGAACCAAAGTCACCAGCAATGACCGTATTGAAGTAGACGAGGTGCCTATTTATAAGGAAGAACCGCGCTATATCTTACTTTACAAGCCAAAAAACTATATTTCAGCTGTGGCTGATGACAAGGGCCGTTCGGTGGTTACCGATTTAATCCATGGTATTGAAGAACGTATCTATCCGATTGGCAGATTAGACTTTGATACGACAGGCTTACTCTTATTAACCAATGATGGTGACTTTGCCAATCAGATGATGCATCCTAAGCATCAGATTGATAAGACATATATTGCGAAATTGGGTGGCATTCCTACAGCTAAGGAATTAAGACAATTAGAAAAGGGCGTAATGATTGATGGTCAAAAGACCTCCAAAGCTAGAGCTCGTCTCATTTCTAGCAATCAAGATAATCGTACAGCCGTTGTCCAATTAACCATCCATGAAGGCTGGAACCATCAAGTTAAGAAAATGTTTGAAGCCATTGGATATCCCGTCTTCAAATTGAAGCGCGAATCTTTTGCTTTTCTTGGCTTAGATAATTTGAAACCGGGTATGTGGCGAGAGCTAACTGCCTTTGAAGTGGATAAATTAAGTAAGATGGCTTTAGATAGTGAATAAGAGCTTGCTTAAATCCGAGATAAATGCTATAATTCATTTAAATTAAATAACGTCTTCGGGGCAGGGTGAAATTCCCGACCGGCGGTAGAGTCCGCGAACTTAGCTGTGGCTAGGTTGAACTGGTGTAATTCCAGTACCGACAGTAAAGTCTGGATGGTAGAAGATAAGATATTGATAAGTTTATGCTTATTTAGGCTACCATCCTCTCAGTTTGAGTGGATGGTTTTTTTATCAATGGACCCTCCTAAAGACGTAAAAAAAAGGAGAATCGTTATGAAGAATCGAAAAGTTCAGAAAGTCACACTTTTAGCCATTTTAGGAGCTTGGGCAGTCGTTCTACGTTTTTTTGACTTCCCAATCTTGCCATTTGCACCTTTTCTTAAGGTTGATTTTTCGGATCTTATGGCCTTAATTGGTATGTTAATTTACGGACCACAAGGCCTAGTTGCCGTGGCCTTCATTCGTGATTTGGTTAATTATATCCTTAAGGGAGGGGAAGCTGGTATTCCGATTGGGATGTTAATGAGTATGACAGCGACCTTAGCCATGTTTTTACCAAGCCACTTCATTTTGAAGTATTTAAAAGAAAAAGGGCAAGCTATTAAATTTTCTTTAATCTCTCTTAGTCTTGTCTTTAGTTTAACTCTCTCCATGGCTTGCTTTAATTACTATCTGGCTTTACCTATTTATGTCAAAGTCATGAACTTTCCCATTGATGATTATATGACTTATATCCTATCTGTCATTGTGCCATTCAATTTAATCAAGGGCTTAATCATGGTTGTCGGTCAAATTTTTGTCATTAAATCAATGAAGACCATATTTGGTCGCCGCATTAACTTCTATGATGGTTACATAGGAAAAGGTTACCGTTCTGCTACTAGAATATTACAACAGCAATAAGTAATTTACTTTTTTAGGTCAATTGTGTTTGCATCAAGTTTAGAGTTTGCTATAATATAAGAAATTGGACTCATATGCTAACCTAGCCTTTTTAGGTTTGTTGCTATGAATAGATATCTTAATATCGATTAGTGTAGGAGGAAGCTTGATGGCAAAGGATAACGAACGCTTTGATCAACCTGAAGATAAGGATCAAGGTTTAAATGAAAAAGCAAAAAGCAAAAAATTTACTGCCCCATGGAACAATAAGTTTGGTGAGGATGAAAATTTCAAGAATCGTCAATTTTCACGCTCGGCTAGAAATCAACCGAAGCAGGAAGCAACCGTTTTATCAAACGCTTTGCTATTCTTCTTAATTTTCACTTTGATTTTCCCGTTTGCATTGTATGCTTATATCGACTCACAAAAGAGTGATAAGCCTTTAGAAAGTAAAACGGCTGAACAGGTTGTTCTAAGTAAGAGCACAACTGAAGAAGCAACGACAACCAAAGAAGAGAAGACAACAACTACTGAAGCTGTTACGCGTGAAATCGAAGCAACAACTACGACTCAAGCGCCTGTACCGACTCAACCACCAGTTGAGACTTCTGCTCAACCACAAGCAGCGTCAACTTACCATACCGTAAGTGCGGGTGAATCATGGTGGTCAATCTCTCAAGCTTATGGTGTTGATGTTTATGACTTAGCTGCTGCCAACGGAACTACAATTGACGGTACTTTGATGCCAGGCTCACAAATCGTCATTCCATAATAGAATAAGAAAGTTAAGGCTGAGTTAATTCTCAGCCTTTTTATGAGAAAGGAATTAACCAATGTTTTCAATTGCAATCGATGGCCCAGCGGCTTCTGGTAAGTCAACCGTCGCTAAACTTATCGCAAAAAAATACCAACTGACATATATCGATACTGGCGCTATGTATCGCGCAATCACTCTAGCTTGTTTGCTAAATAAAATAAATATTAATGATCCCCATCGTTTAGGAGAAATTTTACAAGCAGTCAAAATTTCTTTTGAAATGGATGGTGACCAACAAAAAGTTTTAATCAATGGGCATGATGTCAGTCAAGAAATTCGTTCGGTGGAAGTGACACAAAATGTTTCTAAGGTTTCTGCTAATCTAAGGGTCAGACAAGCCTTAGTCAAGCAGCAACAAGCTATAGCTAGTGAAGAAGCAGTGGTGATGGACGGGCGAGATATTGGCACGGTAGTTCTACCAGATGCTAGTCTTAAGTTTTATCTTGTAGCTTCCAGTCTAGTAAGAGCTCAAAGACGCTATGAAGAAAATCTAACTAAGGGCATGGAGACCCAATCCCTAGAAGAGATTGAAGCTGAGATTATTAAACGCGACCACTACGATAGCAATCGTCAACACAGTCCTTTGCAAAAAGCAGAAGATGCTATTGAAATGGATACTTCAGACTTATCCATTGATCAAGTAGTTGAAAAATTAAGTGACTATATCGATTCTATAAAATAATTTTAAAAAGGAGGCTGATGAGCCTTTTTTTATTTTGATGAGACTAGATAATCAGATCTCGTTTAAATGAATAAAAGTCAGTAATAATAAAAATATTGATAATATCGGCCTTATTCGCAATATTCGCTAGACGATATCCCTTTCTTTTGTTATAATGTTTCTTAGAGTGCTTGCATAGTGTCTATTAGTAGACTCTATGTAAGTAACAATTTTTATAGGTAACGCTTAGGAGGAACGGGTAGAATGTCAGAGTTTGTTGAGAATAATGAAGTAAATGAAGAAGTAGAAGCAACGGAAGAGGTTGAGACTACTCAAGTAGAAGAAAGCAATGGTTCAGAAACTATTGAAACAATGGAAGATGCTTTAGATAGTGTCTTAGATATTAAAAGTGGCGATACCGTTTACGGTGATGTTTTAGCTTTTGATGAAAATAATCAAGTACGTGTAGCAATTAAAAACAGTGGTGGATTAGAAGGGGTTATCCCAGCTAACGAACTAGCTGCAACACGCGTTGAAGATCCTACTGAAGTTGTAGCAATTGGTGATGAAATCGAATTAGTAGTTATCAAGCCAATCCAAGATAAAGAAAATGGTAACTTCTTATTATCTAAAAAACGTGTCGATGCTAAAAAAGTGTGGGCAGAATTAAAAGAAAAATCAGAAAATGGCGAAACAATTGAAGCACCTGTTAAAGATGTTGTTAAGGGTGGTTTAGTAGTTGACGCTGGCGTTAGAGGATTTGTACCAGCTTCAATGGTAGAAGATTTCTTTGTGGATGACTTCTCACCTTATAAGGGTCAAACATTAGAGTTCAAGATTATTGAAATTGATGAAAACGACAACCGTTTAATCTTATCTCATAAAGAAATTGCACGTGAAAAACGTGAAGCTGAACGTGCTCAACGCATGGAAGAATTAGAAGAAAATACAATTGTAGAAGGTAAAGTAGCTCGTCTAACTAACTTCGGTGCTTTCATCGATTTAGGTGGCGTTGATGGATTGGTTCACATCAGCCGTATCGCTCACGAACACGTTAAACATCCAAGTGATAAATTAACTGTTGGTGAAACAATTGAAGTAAAAATCTTGTCAATCGACAAGGAAGAAGGACGTATTTCACTTTCAATCAAGGATACCTTAGAAGGACCTTGGGAAAATATTGAAGAAAAAGCACCAGAAGGTTCTGTACATACAGGAACTGTTAAACGTTTAACTAACTTTGGTGCCTTTGTGGAAGTATTCCCTGGTGTTGAAGGTTTAGTACATATTTCTCAAATTGCTCATGAGCATATTGAAACTCCTCAAGATCGTTTAACTGAAGGCCAAGAAGTTGAAGTGAAAGTTCTTTCAACAGATGCAGAAGCTCAAAGATTATCCCTTTCCATTAAAGCTTTATTAGACAAGCCTGAAGGTTACGAAGAGCCAGTTCGTCGCGAACGTCAAGAATCAAATGATTCAGATCGTCCACGTCGTCCAAGAAGAAACCGTAATACAAATAATCAAACAGCTAACCGTTCTAACCAAGCCCGTCAAAACACTAACTCAATTAATGATGCAGCCAATGAAGGAAGCTTCACATTGGGTGACATGTTAGGCGATGCATTCAAGTCTTTACAAGACGATGCTGAGTAATCGATTCTAATAACATTACTTACTCCAATTGTTTCTTCCATTTTGCTGATTAGCTTAATGGAAGAAACAATTGGTTTTTAATTTATGGAGGTGAAAGTATGGAAATACCAGTAGTGGCTATTGTGGGCCGACCGAATGTCGGTAAGTCCACCTTATTTAATCGCTTAATTGGCGATCGTCTTTCGATTGTAGCCGATTATGAAGGGGTGACGCGTGATCGAATTTATGCAACAGGATCATGGTTAGGTCGTGAATTTCGACTGATTGATACCGGGGGTATTGATATGAGTGATGAACCCCTCATGCATAAAATTAAATATCAAGCTGAAATTGCAATGGAAGAAGCTGACGTTATTATTTTTATGACCTCAAGTCGTGAAGGCGTCACCGATGCGGATGAAGCCATAGCCCATTATTTACACCGCACCAATAAACCGGTGGTTTTAGCAGTCAATAAGGCGGACAATCCAGAACAAAGGCAGCAAGTCTATGAATTTTATGCTTTAGGTCATGGCGATCCCTATCCCATATCGTCTTCGCACGGAACCGGAACAGGGGATTTATTAGATCAATTAGTATCTCACTTTCCAGCCGATAGTCCGGATGCAGATGATCGCGAACGCATTCGTTTTTCTTTTATTGGACGGCCAAATGTCGGCAAGTCTAGCCTGGTTAATGCCTTATTACAAGAAGAACGTGTGATTGTATCCAATATTGAGGGAACAACCCGTGAAGCAGTCGATACCGATTTTGTTAGTCAATCTGGACGCCATTTTACAGCAATCGACACAGCAGGTATTCGTAAGCGAGGCAAGGTTTATGAAAATACCGAAAAATATTCTGTCATGCGAGCCTTATCAGCCATTGACCGTTCAGACATTGTCTGTCTAGTAATCGATGCAGAGACTGGCATTCGTGAACAGGATAAGAGGGTAGCAGGATACGCTTTTGAAGCCAATAAGGGCATGGTTATTTTAGTCAATAAATGGGATGCAGTCGATAAGACCGACAAATTATTTGAGAAATTTACCGATGATATCCGGAATGAATTCCAATACTTATCTTTTGCGCCCATTCTTTTCGTTTCTGCCAAGACGGGCCAACGCTTAGAGAAACTACCGGCTATTTTGGAAGAAATCTATGAAAACCGCTATCGTCGCATTCAATCTTCGGTCTTGAATGACGTTTTGATGGATGCGATTGCCATGAACCCTACACCCACTGATAAGGGACGTCGGCTTAAGATTTATTATATGACTCAAGTGGCTGTCAATCCACCAACCTTTGTCGTCTTTGTTAATGATACAGAATTAATGCACTTCTCTTATGTAAGATTCTTAGAGAACAGGATGCGTGATTCCTTTTATTTTGACGGTACACCGCTCAATCTAATTATTCGTAATCGAAATTAAGAGATAGGAAGATTTTGTTGTAAAATCAAGGTCAATTCGTTGTCTTAACCTTGATGTTATGTTATTCTATACAAGAAATAATCAACAGATGATTATTTTCCAATCTATAGAAATAAAGGAGGAGATTTATTAATGGCAAATAAAGCAGAATTAGTAGAACGTGTAGCTGGAAAAACTAACTTAACAAAGAAAGATGTAACAGCCACTGTTGAAGCATTATTCGAATCAGTTCAAGAATTTTTATCTGAAGGTGAAAAAGTTCAGATTATTGGTTTCGGAACTTTCGAAGTTCGCGATCGTGCAGCTCGTAAAGGACGCAACCCACAAACTGGTGAAGAAATTGAGATTGCAGCCACTAAAGTTCCTGGCTTCAAAGCTGGTAAAGCTTTAAAAGAGGCAGTTAAATAATTAAGCATTAGATTGGTGATGAAAGTTTCTGGCTTTCATCACTTTTTTATTTAGCAGTCTTTATCCTCTAATAGTAATATGAAAATAGATTCAAAGGGATGATCTATTTGGTTGTCTTTGTCTAGCATGGTATAATAGGCTAGACATGGAGGGAACCAAAATGGATAATTTTTTCAGCTTAATGGAGTCTACTAATCAGATTGAGGAGCAATATAAGCTCTTTAAACGCCATTTAAAAAGAATGGATGGAATGGATGAAGCTTTTTTAGCGCAAATATTAGACCGAATGGCTTTTTGGGGTCAATCAGGCTACCGACATCTGCAGATTCAAGCTTATGAAGCTCTTTATCAAAAATTTCCGTCCTCAGTGTTAGCTTTTCTTTTAGGGTATAGTTATTCCGCAGTTAGTCAATATGACAGGGCTTATCAATGGTTGGATAAAGTCGATAAGCAAGACTTGGACCTAGAAGGTCGCTTATTGCTAGCGGATGTCAATCTTAAGCTAGGACACTTAAATGAAGCGCGCAAAGAATTACAAGCTATCATTAACGACCATCCAAGAGATTATCGAGCTTATCATCAAATGAGTGAATTCTATCGCATGCAGGCTATTAATGAAAAAGCAATCTACTATCTTGAGACCTTAATGGAATATTTTATCTCAGAGGATGATTCTTTAAGGCGCCAATGGCGAACAGATCTCTTAGCCCTTTATTTAAGTAGTGAGAGAATCGACACTGAAAAAATCAGTGCATTATTTGATCAAGATAATGAAGATTTGACGATTGAAACAGCTGATGAATGTTATTTATTGGCGCATTTTTATGCCCAAATTAATGATTTCAATCGATCAAATCATTTCTGCGAGTTAGGCCTTCAAATCGATCCCGACCATTTTGAATTAAGACTCTTACAATTAGAAAATTTAACCTATCTACAAGAAACTAGCCGATTTGCCAATCAGTTAGATCAACTATTAAAAAGCCTACCTCCATATGATGGAGTGGTTATGGATTGCCTGCGTTTGGCTGATCGAATGGGAGTCTTTACAGCCAAGCTCATTCAATTATTGGAGGATTACTACCCTTTATTGGATAATGCTGAGGATCAATTCTTAGTTCTCTCGGCCTATGTGGCTTATTATCTTGATCAAAAAGACTATCAACAGGCAAACTTGTTTATGGAAAAATTTGATTTACAAGCCATTGACGAGTCACTCTTGGCCTATTTAAAAGGCAAAATCTTATTTCATCAAGGACAAAAAGAGCAAGCTAAGGCTTATTTAGATCTAGCATGGGATCAACAAGTTCTTGCTAAAGATTTACCTGACATGATCCAGCAATTGTCCAATCTCTAGTCAATCTTAAAAACTCATGAGGGAGGTAAGACCATGGAAAATATTCAAGATAAACACTTATTTTTAAATTGGATGATTCTCAACCATCCTCATCCCAATCGCGAGATAATGATTTTTTTAGCCTATTTACAAATGAGGCCTAGTGAGCTGCAATGGGTTGAGTTTTCGCATGATGTCATCTATGCTCCAAGAGGAATAAAGATATCCTATCCCCCCTTGCAAGAGCCCCCCTTGGTCTATTATAAAGAAGATTATATCTACCATCAGATTGATCAAGCCTTTCACGATTTCCGGTTGAACTCACTTAAAAAGGGTCAAAGCTTTTACATAGAGTTTGATTTAGCCGATTATCAACTAGAGGCGATGCAAAGAGGCCTTTTAAAAGAAAATCCATTTGTCCCCATCCAAATGAAGGCTTTAGATCAAGTCAATCAAAGCTTACATCAAATTAGTCGCCAAGCTTATAAACAAATGATCATGGAAAAGATTGACGGTGCGTTAGAAACAAATAATTACGATCAAATTGAGCAATGGCTTGATCAATTTCAATCCGGTTTGGAGTGATAGCATGCAAATATCTTTAGAGGATTCGCTTTTTCAAGCGTCTATTCCTGTATTAAAAAAAATTGAGTCTCATGGCTATGAGGCTTATTTTGTTGGAGGGGCCATTCGCGATGTGCTATTAGAAAAATCAATAGGGGATATTGACATTGCGACTTCCGCCTTTCCTCAAGAAATTCAAACCATCTTTCCCAAACACTTTGATGTAGGCATCCAACATGGCACCATTGTGGTTTTATATCAAGGAAACTCTTATGAAATAACTACTTTCCGTACCGAATCGACTTATTCGGATTATCGAAGGCCCGACCATGTAGAATTTGTCAGAAATCTTGAGTTAGATACTTTGAGACGAGATTTCACGATCAACGCCATGGCAGTAGACGCCAAGGGCAATTTATATGATTTTCATGGGGGCTATCAAGATTTGAAAGATAAGTTGCTGAGGGCTGTCGGCGAGCCATTGGAACGTTTTCAAGAAGATGCCTTAAGAATCATGCGTGGCATTCGTTTTGCCTCTCAGTTAGGCTTTCAATTAGAAGAAAAAACTTTCCAAGCCATGTGCCAATTAGCTAGCAATCTGTCTAAAATTTCCATTGAACGCATCCGCATTGAATTAGAAAAGATGATGGCAGGGTCTTATTTAACACAAACCATTTCATCCTTTAAAAAGGCTAAGCTAGACCAAGCTTTCCCTCAAGCCAATCAATTTGATTATGTAGAAGGTTTGACTTACTTGGTAAATCAAACAACAGGACAAGCAGGCCTTAGTCCACTTATCACTTGGTCCTTGCTATTAAAGGGAATGGAAATTAATGAAGAAAAGACTCAAAGACACTTGATGAAGCAGTGGACCTTATCTAATCGTTTAATGGATCAAGTAGTCGCTTTTTTAAAGCTTGACCATGAAATTAGCCAGCAGACCTTCACCATCGAAACCGTCTATGGCTATGCTCAAGAAGTGATTGATCAAATGAATACTTATTTAGAAATCACTGATCAAATGGCTACCAAAAAAGAAATAGAAGCTTTAATAAGTAATTTACCTATTAGAAAGCGGCAAGAACTAGCCATTAATGGTAAGCAAATTATGCAAGCACTTAAAATGGCAAAAGGTGGGCCGGTGATTGGACAATTGCTCGATCAAATCGAAGCAAAGGTTATTAGAGGAGAATTAACTAATCAAACCGCTGCCATTATTGACTGGCTCAAAGACCAATAAATATATTAAAAGAGAGGAGGGACTTCATGAAATATGCCATCGTCGACCTCGAATCAACCGGACCACGTCTAGACAGTGGAGACCGAATTATTCAAATTGGGGCGGTTCTTATTGATCAAGGTCAAATCATTGGTCAATATGAAATGCTGATTAATCCTGAACGTGAGGTCCCACAAAACATCCAACAATTAACCGGTATCTCACAAGAAGAGGTTGATCAAGCACCTCTTTTTGAATCAGTTGCAAACTTATGGTTCAAGCGTTTAGAAGGTTGTCTTTTTGTAGCGCATAATCTCAACCATGACTTGACCTTTATGCAACACCATTTCCAAGCGTGTGGCTATGATTTTAACCCTTTGGCCATCGATTCCGTCAAGTTAGCTAAAATTATCTTCCCTCAGGCCACAGGATTCAATTTAACAGATTTAAGCTTCTATTTAGACATTCCCTTTAACCAGGCGCATCAAGCTTTAGCAGATGCCAAAATAACCGCAAAAATATTAAATGCGATGGCTAGCAAGTGGATGCAACTGCCTAGTAAAACACAAACCCTCTTATTGGATTTAGCTCAGGCTTTAGATAAGCAGGAAATTATTTTCTTTCAACAACCGCAGCAATTCATACTCAATCAAGCAGCAGACACTCAATTAGATAAAAAACCACCATTTGATCAAGAAAATCTTCTAAGTACGAAAGCAAAAGCTCAAATTAATTGGTTGTTAGAAAAAATGCAGACTACAAATCGATTAGTAGTAGAAGGACAATGGCGGCCAATTGATCCACTAGTGGTAAAATATTGGTTGCTTGAAGTTTTAGCTAAAAATAAGTCTTCGCTGGTATTAGCTGTTTCTAGTCAATCGGCTCTCGAAGAATGGGCTACTTTCTTCAAGCAAGAAGAAATCCCTTTTTCTTACTTATTGAGACCGAGTCAATATTTACATTTAGATCATTTTAAACGCTACCTTGATCAAGTGGTGATTTCTCAATTAAATCAGCAAGAAATTTTAGTGATTGCTTCAACCTTAGTCTGGCTAGAAGAGACCCAAACAGGCTTACTGATGGAAATGAACCAAGAATTGAAGATTAGCGATCAAATTAATCGCTTTAATCATGGGCTTTATCCGAATTATCGAGCCTCCTATTTTTACCAAAAAGCTTTATCCAATCATGATAAACAAGCAGTAGTACTGACTCAAACCAGCTATTTGATGGAAGAAGCGAGTCAAGAGGGCAGTTTTAGTAAACAGCAGCTCCTAGTGTGTGATAATCTCAGTCTATTAAGCAGACAATTGTCCTTTTTCCACCAAATACAGTTGGCTTATAGTCAACTCTTAATTTTGTGCCAACAAGTCTTGGATATCTTATATCATCAGGATCGAACGCATGCTGCTATTCAAGCTTCAATCTTAAGAATGGATCATTTAATTAATCTAATCCGGCAAGTATTGAATCTTTTAGAAAGTGAAATTCAAAATCACCACTTCCGAGCGGTTGAGCGGGAGTCCAGCAGAGAAGTCAAGGTGTCCTTGTCAACTACTCGAGCTATCTTAAGCATTCAACAGCAAATGCATAAGGCTTTAAAAACACTGCTTCAAGAACAAGCATTAAAAGATCTTTTAGCAAGCAAGCCACATCATCTTAAGATAAAAATGCTGCACCTACAGGCCTTTTTAAATAATTTAGACAACTTTCAAGCTAAAATTAGTCAGTCCGAAGGTTATTTAACTATTCGTGTCAGCCAAATAGAAGATCGTTATTATCAATTCCAACTGACATGGAAACCCATTCGTTTAGTTCAAGAATATCAACATGCCTTTGAAAGCTTTCAACAAGTCTTACTCTTTAGTCCAGGGGATCTGCATTTTCGCTTAAATAGCGGGAGTTATTATCAGTTAGGACTCGATCTATATAACTACTTGCAATTACCACAACCAATGGAAAAGTTAGTCATTGACGTACCATTCGATTGGATTGCTAAAAAAAGTCAAGATTCTCAAAGAAATCAAGAGCAAGGTCGCTTAATCGGTGAAAACTTGCTTGAAAGCATTGAAGCTGATCAGCTGCCACCCTTAAGTCTGATTATTGTAAACAATCGCCAGCAAGCTATTGATGTTTATCGCCAAATAAAAGGCAAGTTAAAAGATCAAGAACAAGTTCGATTGTTGGGTCAACATGTATCTGGATCCTTAAATAAAATCAGACGGTTGGCTATGGATGATTGTGATACCATTTTAGTCATTCAATGGCAGTCGCTCTTAAATGAAAACTGGCTGTTAGATAAGCGACCTTGCCATATATTCTGGCTACGCTTACCTTTTAGATCGTTAGAAGATGCTTATATTTTAGCATTAGCAGACCACTTGAATCTGCCGTTCGAACTAATCTTTGATCACTTATTAATCGATCGAATGCTAGTCGATTTTGCCATTGCTTTCGACTATTTAGACCGCCACTTTAACTGTCAAAATTTCTGTTTGTTAGACGATCGTGTCTTTACCAAATATTATTCTAAAGAAATCAGACAGAAGCTTGAACATCTGGTAGAATTTAATTTACAATAAGGAATAGAATATTTTAGAGGGGAAGCATAGAAACTTATGAGTAAACGGACAGTTTCAATCTTGACATTCATCACCTTGTCAATCATGATAGCCTTATTAGCTGTTTTTATGAAAAGTCAGACAGCTTATAACTTGGCTCAAGAAGAAGCAATCGCTTTAGTGACATATGATTATGCGGTAGAAAAGGTTAATAATTTTTATTGGACCACCATTGATCAAGCAACCTTTGCTCTTGATTTTTTTGACGAGAATAATCAGCAACACTATGCTATTATTGAACGAGAAGGTGGAGACATTCATTACTATTCAGTGAACGAATTATTTACTGAAGAAGAAGCAAAATCCGTGACAGCTAGCCAAATTGAAGAGCCAAAGATTATGCAAGCTCGCTTAGGTCTTTATCAATCGGAACCTGTCTGGGAAATGACTTTAAAGAATGACAACAACACCATCACTTATTTTCTACTCTCTGCCAAGACCGGCAAGTGGATTCAAACCATATCAAACATATAAGTAGGAGGAAAATAAATGGAAACTATCACAATGAACCAAGCGGCATCACACTTAAACCAAAAAGTACAAATTAACGCTTGGTTAACAAACAAACGCTCTTCCGGTAAAATTGCCTTTTTACAACTACGTGACGGCAAGACTTACTTCCAAGGAATCGTCTTAAAAGCTGAAGTGGGAGATGAAGTATTCGATACTGTTAAGAGCTTGGGGCAGGAATCAAGTCTAAAACTAATCGGAACTGTTCAAGCTGACGACCGTTCTGCTTTGGGCTATGAACTTTTAGTTCATTCAGTGGAAGTGATCGGCGAAAGTCATGACTATCCAATTACACCTAAAGAACACGGGACAGACTTTTTAATGGACCACCGTCATTTATGGTTGCGTTCTAGTCGCCAGCATGCCATTATGCAAATTCGTAACGAAATTATCCGTGCAACTTATGAATTCTATAATGACCGTGGCTTCATTAAGATTGACCCACCCGTTCTAACTGGGTCAGCACCGGAAGGAACCACTGAACTGTTCCACACTAAGTATTTTGAAGAAGATGCTTATCTTTCTCAATCTGGTCAATTATATATGGAAGCAGCCGCTATGTCCTTTGGTAAAGTCTTCTCATTCGGACCAACTTTTAGAGCGGAAAAATCTAAAACTCGCCGTCACCTGATTGAGTTCTGGATGATGGAGCCTGAAATGGCCTTTACCGACCACGAACAAAGCTTAAAAGTCCAAGAAGAATATGTGGCTTACTTGGTACGTAATACGATTGACAACTGCAGCATGGCCTTGGAAACACTAGGGCGTGATATTGATGTGCTTGAAAAGTATACTCAAGTTCCTTATCCACGTATTGAATACACTGAGGCCGTTCAATTATTAAAAGATAATGGTTTTGATGATATTGAGTGGGGCGATGATTTCGGTTCACCACACGAGACTTTTATTGCTAACCAACATGAACAACCAGTCTTCATTGTCAACTGGCCACGCTCTATCAAACCTTTCTATATGAAAGTCAACCCTGACAACCCAGAAACCGTTTTATGTGCCGATATGATAGCGCCAGAAGGTTATGGCGAGATTATTGGTGGTTCACAAAGGATCGACGATTATGAGACTTTAGCAGAGAATATTAAGGCCTTTAATTTAGATCCAGCCGTTTATGCCTGGTATCTCGATCTAAGAAAATATGGTAATGTGCCCTGTTCTGGTTTTGGTTTAGGTCTTGAAAGAGCTGTTGCTTGGATTTCTGGTATTGAACATATCCGTGAAACATCACCATTCCCACGTTTGTTAAACCGTCTCTACCCATAAAATGTAAGGAGTTGGACCAATGGCAAACTCAGTTTATGATTGGATGAAAACGGGTTACACCATGGTACCGAATCTTTTGATTGATCACTTTGGTCAACTAGGCCTTAATTCAAATGAATTTTTATTTATTACTTATCTCTTGAAGCAAATTAATCAGTCCCAATCTGCAGATACTATTATAAACTTATCCAATCAATTTGCTTGGGAGAGTGACCTTCTCTACGAAACACTCAATTCCTTGTTAGATAAGAACTATCTTAATATTGAATTAGTACCAGATGAAGAGGGTAAACAAACGGACCATTATACCTTGCGTCCCTTGTTTGATAAGTTAGATCAATTAGTGGCTGACCAAAAAACAAGTCAGACAGAAGCTCTGTCCAATAAACAAGTTCAAGCTGACCAGAAAGTTAAGGCCGGACAATTGATTCAAGTCTTTGAAGAAGCATTCGGCCGTTCACTTTCAAGTGTAGAATTAGAAACGCTCTACCAATGGATTCAAAAGGATGGTTATCAGCCAGATCTAGTCTATCAAGCACTTAAAGAAGCGGCTATTCGTCAAGTCTTTAATCTAAAGTATATTGACCGCATACTGCTGAATTGGCAAGAACAAAACATTCATACTGTAGATGAGGCTATAGTGGCAAGCAAGCAATACAACCACCGTAATCAAAGTATTCAATCAGAAAAACCCAATCAAACATCCAAATTTAAAATACCCATTTTAAAATGGCATAACAAGGACTAAAGAACCCGCCTAGCTGATCGGTGAGATTTATCGAACAGCTAGGCTTTATTTTGTACAAATAAAAGCTTCATCTTCCTATATAGGGAGGATGAAGCTTTTGAATAGGAGCCTAAATTTCTAAGGTCCGCCAATACTTTCGACAGTATTCAGTTTGTCTTCTGAATCAGATGGATTAGGATCTGGAGCCAGAGTCGTTTCGCTAATTTCTAAGGTAGTTTCTTCACTAGTAGTCGTTTCTTCGACAGATAAATCAAAGGTAATAATTAATTGATCAGAGGCAGAATGGCCATCGACAATGCGTAAGCCTAATTCATAATAGCCAGGAGCAGGTGCTGGAACTTTAAATTCAGTATCTGTTCCTGAATAGACGATTTCACCATTCAGTCTTAACTCAAAGCTAGCTTGAATGGTTAATGGTTCCCACTTGGCTTCAATTTCTTCAGTCTCTTCATTGTATTCCGCATCGAAACCACTTGGTGAAGCTAATACTTTATAAACAGGTGAAATCTGGGTCGGTTGACTACCTTTTACAAAGAGTTCATTTGACCGCATATTGGCAGGTGTTTGGGGACTTGGTTTTTGCAGTGGCTGGGTATATTTTTCAATTTCAGCTACTTCGACCGAGTCTGGTTTTTGCCAATCAGCTATCGGGACTTCTTGCATCAGATATTGAATCATCTGGCTGTAAATCAGCTGTGGAATAAGTGAATCCTGATAGCTCAATTGATTACCAGCCTTATAAGGATCATCATAGCCCACCCAAGTGGCAATGGCATATTGCGGAGTAAAACCAGCATACCAAGCATCGGGTGCAGCAAAACTTTGTGGATCAATGCCAATTTCCGTTCTTTGTTGGTCGGAATAGTTGGTTGTTCCGGTCTTACCAGCATGGTAGAGACCATTGACGCCCGCTTTTTCAGCAAAGGTTCCAGGAACACCCTTTAAGATATCCACTAACATATAAGCAGTAGAGTCTTTCATAGCTTGACGACTTTCCGCTTGAAATTCTTGAATGGTTCCTGCTTGAGTAACGACTTTGTTAACGGTATAGGGTTTATGATAGTTACCATAATTAGCAATAGTCGCATAGGCAGCCGATAATTGAATGGGCGTCATTTCACCCCCAATGGCATTGGATTCGACTAATTCGCGTTGGTTATTGTTCTTAATATTTATATCCATCTTTTGTAGGAAGGAATAAGACTTGTCTAAGCCCACTTCTTGTAAGAGTTTCAAGGCCGGAATATTACGTGAACCTACTAAGGCTTCTCTAAGTGTTTGTTTTCCCTTGTAGTCTCTATCATAATTATAAATTTCATCCCCCGAGGTATAAGTGTAAGGTTCATCAACGACCGTTTGGCCAGTTGAATAATTGAGGTATTCAATCGCTGGTCCATAATCGGCTAACGGTTTCATAGTGGAACCGATACTGCGGTTAAGGGTGGCTGTGCGGTTAAGTCCCATAGCCACTTCTTGGTTACGTCCACCGGATAGGGCGGTGAGCTGTCCATTATCGACATTGATGATAGAAACAGCTGTTTGCATTTCATCATTAGGGAAGAGATTGCCATTAGCATCTTGAACCGTTTGATAGAGATATTTTTGAGCGTCTATATCGAGATTGGTGTAAATTTCTAGACCATCCGTATAGACATTTAAGTTCATTTTATCTTGAACTTCTTGAGCGACGACATCGATATAGGCATCGACTATTAAGTCCATTTCACTAAGGGTGTCATCATTTAAAGGAGACAGCATGGAAGTCACTGGAATAGCCACAGCTTCATCATATTGAGCCTGACTAATCATTTGACGTTTGAGCATGACCTGTAAGACGGTATCCCGACGCTCTTGGGCGACTTCAGGATAAAGATAGGGATCATACTGCGTAGGGGCTTGCGGTAATCCAGCCAAAAGAGCAGCTTCTGCTAGAGTCAGATCTTTTAAGTCTTTATCAAAGAAAGACCGAGCAGCTGTTTTAGCCCCATAAACATTGTTAGAATAAAACAATTTATTGAGATAGAGAGAGAGGATTTCTTCTTTGGAATATTCTTGCTCCAACTTCAAGGACAACCATGCTTCTTGGGCCTTTCTTTCTAAGGTTTGATCTTCAAATTTAGTGGAAAAAACCGATAATTTGACCAACTGTTGAGTAATGGTAGAACCACCTTGGCGAATGTCACCCGCTCTAAGGTTGGCTATGGCCGCCCCTACAATTCGGATAGGGTCAACTCCTTTGTGTTCCATAAAGCGCGCATCTTCAATGGCTAAGACCGCTTGTTTTAAGACTTCAGGGACTTGATCGGCTGTCATTAGATCGCGGTTCTTACCACCTAGGGTTTTGACCAAATTACCTCTATTATCAAAGACTTTAGAAGAGACTTGACCAGTTAAATCGTCTTGGTCAATCTCAGGGGCTGACATGGCATAATAAGTAAAGAGACCAGCACCAGCTATTAAAGTAAGTAGACCTAAAGACAGGCCTATTATGACAATGCGCTTGAACCAGGTCATGAAATTTGTTTTTGATCTCTTAGGGGGATGTTGTTGATGATATTTTTTTCTTTCTACGCGACTTCCTGTCACCATATTTATTCCTCGTTTCTATTAGAGACTTTTTATTTGACTTCTTCTAAGTAGGCATCCAAGGCACTTAAATAATCGACTGAAATAGGAAATTTGCCTTGGGGACAAGCATAAGCATGGGCTTGAATAAAACTATAAGGGATGCTTTGCTTTTGGTTTTTTTGCAAGAAATTTTCAAGCAGGGGATAGGGAATCAGATAGATTGCATCGTGTACCCTAAAGTAGATCAACAAAAAGACGATGCCTCCTTGCTGGAAGCAAAGCTTCATATGTTCGATTTGATGGTCATGTA
Source organism: Facklamia sp. P12932 (assembly GCF_050409545.1). Classification (NCBI taxonomy): domain Bacteria; kingdom Bacillati; phylum Bacillota; class Bacilli; order Lactobacillales; family Aerococcaceae; genus Facklamia; species Facklamia sp. P12932. Next base: position 126,938 of record NZ_JBNUPG010000003.1, read on the forward strand.
AATTGGATAAAGGGAAAGAGGTCTTGTTACGCGTTTCCTTAGTCTCAAAGTCAATATACCTGCCCAGATAGACACCGTTATAGTCAGTGGTAGAGGCCTGACGAAAATAGGCTTCAGTAATACGGGCGGCTGATCGTTTGGGGTAATCGACTTTGACAATCTGCACTGGTGTTGGCTTTTTATGAATGACCGCCAGTTGCCGGTTTAAATAATAAGCATTACTCTGATTGATCATTTCTTCAAAGGACATCCCTCGACTACCGTATTGTGTTTTTTGTTTTGATGTTATTTCTTTCCTTTTAAATTTAAAACGCGGACCTTGTCCTGCAGGATAATTAAACATGGACTCACTCCTCAATAAGTCTTATTATAGCGAATTTTTAGTCAGATACCTAGTTTCAATTCAGACTTATTCTAAGACCTAGTCTAACAACAAAAAATGAATTTTATTAGACTTTATTGGTAATATTGATTTGGTGTTTACAAAAGCAGGGAATTTCGTTAAAATGTATGGGTATGTAAATTATATACTAGTCTTGGAGGAAGAATAATTATGACAACTAAATTTGAAAAAAGCTCTATCAATGAAGGAGTTTTAACATTTGAAATTCCAGTAGAAGATATCAACAAAGGCTTAGATAAAGCTTACAATAAAGTACGTAAAAATATCTCTGTACCTGGATTTCGTAAAGGGAAAGTACCACGTCAAATCTTCAACAATGTTTATGGTGAAGCTTCATTATATGAAGAAGTATTAAACCAATTAATCCCAGGCGCCTATCAACAAGCTGTGGAAGAAGCAGAGATTGAAGCGGTTACTCAACCTGAAATTGATATTGAATCAATGGAAAAAGGGAAGCCATGGGTTATTACTGCCAAAGTTACCTTAAAACCAGAAGTTAAATTAGGTGAATACAAGGGCTTAACAGTAGAAAAACAAGACCGCCAGGTAAGCGATGAAGATGTAGAAAAGCGCTTAGAAGAAAAGCGTCAACAATTAGCAGAATTAGTTGTTAAAGAGGATGCAGCGGTTGAAGGCGATACTGTCGTAATCGACTATGAAGGTTTCCGCGACGGGGAACCATTCGAAGGGGGTAAAGGTGAAAACCATTCCTTAGAATTAGGTTCCAATTCATTCATTCCTGGCTTTGAAGATCAACTAGTAGGTGCTAAACCTGGTGATGATGTAGAAGTTAAAGTTACTTTTCCTGAAGAATACCATGCGGAGGAACTGGCTGGTCAAGACGCTATGTTCAAAGTGCGTGTTCACGAGGTAAAAGCAAAAGAATTACCAGAATTCGATGATGAATTTGCTAAAGATGCAGATGACGAGGTAGAAAGCTTGGACGAATTGCGTAATAAAGTACGTGTTCAATTAGAAGAAGAAAAAGAAAAGCAAGCTAAAGAGGTCATTGAAGATTTAGCATTACGTCAAGCGGTTGAAAATGCTGAAATCGTCGAAATGCCTGAAGCAATGGTTCACGAAGAAATCCACCGTCAAATGGATCACTTCTTAAACAACTTGAAGCGTCAAGGAATTAACGAAGATCTCTATTACCAAATTTCTGGTAGCACTCGTGAAGATCTCCATGAACAGTTTGCAGAAGAAGCAGACCTAAGAACTAAAACGAACTTAGTCTTAGAAGCAATCGTTGCAAAAGAAAAGATTGATGTCAATGAAGAAGAAGTTAATAAGGAAATTGAATTATTAGCCAGTCAATACGGAATGCCAACTGATCAAGTGAAACAATATGTGACTGAAGATATGTTGAAGTCTGATATTCGCTTGAAGAAAGCCATGAGCTTAATTGTTGACTCTGTTGAAGAAAAATAGGATACTAAAATAGAAGAAATAACAAAAGAGGGATCGCAACAGTCTGATTTTAAAGTGACTTTTGCGTCCCTTTTTAGTCTTATTTAAGTAAGTAAGACCAAAAAGGAGGAAACATGGGAAAGACTACAAATATCAATGATTATTACTGCTCGTTTTGTGGTAAATCACAAGATGAAGTCGATAAGATTATTGCTGGACCAGATGTTTTCATCTGTAACGAATGTGTTGATTTATGCCAATCAATCATTCAAGAAGAGATGCGCTTTGAAAAAGAGCAAGAACCAGTTAAAGTGTTAAAACCGCAAGAGATTGTTGATCAACTAAACCAATATGTGATTGGCCAAGATCAAGCTAAGAAATCTTTAGCCGTGGCAGTTTATAATCATTATAAGCGCATCAACTTTAAAGCCCTTGATGACGATGATGTCGAATTGCAAAAGTCTAATATCTGTATTATCGGTCCGACCGGTTCGGGTAAAACCTACTTAGCCCAGAGCTTGGCTCGCATTATAAATGTTCCTTTTGCCATAGCGGACGCTACCACCCTAACCGAAGCAGGCTATGTGGGGGAAGACGTTGAAAATATTTTACTGAAATTAGTACAAGCTGCTGATTATGATATTGAACGTGCTCAAAAAGGGATTATTTATGTGGATGAAATCGATAAGATTGCACGAAAATCTGAAAACACCTCGATTACCCGTGATGTTTCAGGTGAAGGTGTCCAACAAGCTCTACTTAAAATTTTAGAAGGAACGGTAGCCAATATCCCACCTAAGGGAGGGCGTAAGCACCCTAACCAAGATTATATTCAAATCGACACCTCGCAAATTCTCTTTATTGTAGGTGGAGCCTTTGCTGGCATTGAAACTACGATTAAAGAACGTTTAGGCTCTAAAGTAATTGGTTTTGGTACGGATACTCATCGACAACATAGTGATGAGAATATCATGCAATTAGCCAGTTCAGAAGACTTGCTTAAATTCGGCTTAATTCCCGAATTCATTGGACGATTGCCCATCTTAACGGTCTTGGATCAATTATCACAAGAAGATTTAGTCAGTATCTTAACCCAACCTAAGAACGCTTTGGTTAAACAATACCAACGTCTTTTAGAAATGGAAGATGTCAAACTAGAGTTTGAAGAAGCGGCCTTGGAAGAAATTGCTCACCAGGCTATTATTCGCGACACTGGAGCGCGTGGTTTAAGGTCAATCTTAGAAAACACTATGTTAGATATTATGTTTGAAGTACCACAAAGAGAAGATATTTCACGCATCAAGGTCACAAAAGACACGGTATTGGGCAAAAGTCGCGCCACTTATTATAATAAGAGTAATCGCAAGATAAGCAAATAAAAAATGGGGTAGACGAATGCACATTAAAGAAGCAAAATTTGTAATTTCAGCTGTTCAAGAGTCCCAAGCGCCACAAGATGAAGTGCCTGAGATTGCCCTTGCCGGGCGGTCAAATGTTGGCAAATCCAGTTTTATTAACAAGGTCCTCCAACGTAATAAGTTGGCCCGGATCTCTGGACAGCCTGGTAAGACCCAAACTTTAAACTTTTATTCGGTAAACGACGCTGCTTTTCGTGTCGTGGATGTGCCCGGTTATGGATACGCTCGGGTTTCCAAGCTAAATCGTAAAAATTGGGCCAAGATGAATTTGAATTTTCTACGGCAAAGAAGAAATCTTCGTTTATTAATCCTCTTGATGGATATTCGTCACGAGCCCACTCAATTAGACAAAGCAATGTATCAATTTGCCGAAGAATTAGACATTCCTTTTGCCATTTGTTTGACCAAGGCGGACAAAATCAAAAAAAGCCAATGGAATAAACATTTATCCCTCTATAAGAAAAGTTTAAATTTACCAACAACCGATGCGCTTTTCACTTTTTCATCGGTAACCGGAGAAGGTCGCGAAGATATTTTAGACTTGTTTGAAAGTTTATTAATGGATGAATAGGAGTCAATAAAGTGAAAAAGCTATGTTCTACTTATACCAAGAAGGAATTTTCATGGATTCTACAAGACTGGGCCAATTCTGCCTATTCTTTAATGATCACCACCGCTTTATTCCCTATATTTTATAAGAGTATTGCCACCAATGCGGGGGTCTCTGATGCTAATTCAACAGCTTATCTTGGTTATACCAATGCTATCGGGACGATCGCTGTCGCTATGATGGCTCCTTTTTTAGGGACTTTAGCAGATTTTCCTGGTTACCGTAAAAAATTATTTACCACTGCTACGCTCTTAGGTGTTTTCTCAGTGCTATCGATGATTTTGATTGGTCAAGTTTCTTGGCAGTGGCTATTGGTACTTTATGGCTTTTCAGCTGTCGGTTTTTCGACTGCTAATATTTTTTATGATGCTTCCTTGATGGATGTCACCAGTCGCGACCGTTTGGACTTAGTGTCCTCAGCCGGTTTTGGTTTTGGTTATATCGGAAGTGTGATTCCTTTCTTAATTTTTATGCTTTTACAATTTTCAGGTGGGTTAAAAGAGGGTGTAGTGGTTAATATCGGTTTTCTTTTAACGGCTGTTTGGTGGTTTGTTTTTACCATTCCTTATTGGAAAAATGTCGACCAGGTCTATATGGACCAACCAAAGCAGCCCCATATTATCGCTTCAACTTTAGCTTCTCTCAAAGAAACTCTAACGGAACTAACCAAAGACAAGGTGATTGTTTATTTCTTAATCGGCTATTTCTTCTACATAGACGGGGTGGGAACGATTATCAAAATGGCTACCTCCATCGGAAGTGACCAGGGCTTAACAGCTACTCAGTTAATATTGATGTTGTTAGTGGTTCAAATAGTTGCCTTTCCGTGCTCGATTATTTATGGCATCTTAGCCAAACGCTGGGGAAGGCGCACTATGCTTTTTACAGGTATTGGGACCTACATTCTAATTTGTTTAATGGCCTTATCCTTATCCTCTTTTGTGGATTTTATGATCATCGCTATCTTAGTAGGTTCAGCTCAAGGTGGGATTCAATCTCTTAGTCGTTCTTATTTTGGTTCTATTATTCCACTGGAGAAAAATAACCAGCTTTTTGGTATTTATAATATTTTCGGTAAATTTTCATCAGTTTTAGGTACCACCATTCTGGGAATTATTACCCAACTAACGGGCGATTCGCTCAAAGGCTTGTTTGTAATTGTGATTCAATTTATGATGGGTGCCTTCCTACTGTGGAAAGCTAAAAAGCCAATTACTAAAGCTGTTTAAAACAAGCTTGAAATTTTATTAGAGGAGGCAGGCCATGGCCTATATACCGAATGAGGTGATTGATGCTATCAGGCAGTCGGTTAAAATCGAAGACGTTGTCAGTCAATATGTGCAACTGACTAAAAGGGGTCCAGGCTACTCTGCCTCTTGCCCTTTTCATGAAGACAATAACCCATCCTTTTCCATTCATACCGAAAAGCAAATCTTCAAATGCTTCTCTTGTGGTAGAGCGGGCAATGTCTTTGGTTTTATCCAGGAAATTGAATCGCTACCCTTTAAACAAGCGGTTATTAAGGTGGCAGAGTTTGCAGACTACCCTTTGGATTCAAGTTTATTAGCTGAAGATGATTATAGTCCAATTCCTCATCAAGATAAACAATTGTATGCGATCTATGAAAAAGCTAGTCAATTCTATCATTACTTTTTAACTGCTACAGAAAATGGTAATCAAGCTTATGCTTATTTAAGCGATCGTGGCTTAAAGAAGGAAACGATTAACGCCTTTGCTTTAGGGTTAGCGCCTGATAATTCTGAGCTCTTATGGACTTATTTAAAGGATCAGTCTTTCACTGAAGAAGAATTACTGACTTCGGGTATTTTTTACCAAGCTGAAAATAGTCCAGCCATTATCGACCGCTTTCGTGGACGGATTATCTTCCCTTTGAGATCGAATCAAGGAAAGGTTTTAGCCTTTTCTGGACGCCTCTATCAAGCAGGGGACTCTCGCAAGAGTAAGTATGTTAACTCGCCTGAAACCACTATTTTTCATAAGAGTCAGCTGGTTTATAATCTTGATTTGGCACGACCAGCCATTCGCAAGTTAAAACAAATTATAGTTTGTGAAGGTTTTATGGATGTGATTGCACTTTACGAAGCAGGATTCGAACAGGCAGTAGCTACCATGGGGACTAGCTTGACCCATGATCACTTGTCTTATTTGACCAAATTAGCCAATGAAATTCTCTTTGTATTTGATGGCGATGAAGCAGGGCAAAAAGCTACAGCTAAAGCCTTTGAATTGGGAAAAGATTTTCCCAAAGCCCAATTTAAATCAATCCTTTTACCTAGAGGGATGGACCCTGATGAGTGGTTGAAAGCCAGGGGAAAAGAATCCTTCCAAACACTTTTAAACCAAGCACAAACTTCCTTTAATTTTTTCAAAAATTATCACAAGCAATTCTTTCAAATGGATGATAAAGCTGCTGTGGCGGAATATATCGACCGTTTATTAGTTGATTTAAACAAAATCCAATCACCCGTCGAGAAACAATTGTATCTGGTGGAACTTGCTGAAGAATTTCAAATAGCAGAAAGCTTCTTGCAAGAGCGAATGTTGCGCTTGAGTGGGGGTCAAAGAAAGACTGGTAAAAAGCAACCAGCTATCAACCATCATCAACCACCTCCGCAATTACAAAGTGATCAGCAGGCCTTAAAAGTAGATTCTTTTAAAGCCTTTCAAAGTGAAAAATTATGGTTAGGCTTTTTAATGTACTATCAAGAGGCTTGGAATTATTTAGAAAAATTAAATGAGCTGCCATTTCTCTACCATGACTTTTCACAAAAGGCCTTTCTAGCCTTGACGGATTACTATTATCAAGGCAACAAATTGCCTTTAACAGGAATAGTTGGTAATATTGAAGAGGTTCAAGTCAATAGTCTTTTAACGAATGTAATGTGGGATTTTGAACCGATTGGTTATCAAGATCAAGCGATGACCGACTGTTTAAATACCATCCAAATCGCCTTTTTAGAACAAGAAATAGAAGAATTAAAGACCCAATTTAAACAATATCACCAACAGCAAGAAGCCGATAAGGCAACCGAGGTGATTAATCGCTTAATGGTGTTGCAAAGAAAATTAAAGACAAAAGAATAGGGGGCTTACTTTATGGCAAAAGAAAAGAAAGACAATAAAGCAAGTAAAAATGAATTAAAGCTGACTTTAGACCAGGCCACTGAAAAGCTGATAAAAGAAAAGAAAATTCTCGGTCAAGTTCACTATGATGACTTGAGCAATCAATTAGCCATTCCATATAAATTAGATGCCAATGGCATTGATAAGCTCATTCAAAAGGTGGAAGACCAAGGGATTGCGGTAGTAGGTGATGATGGTGGACCAACCAAGCAACAAATGGTTAGAGCAGAAGACGTTAAACCAGAAGAAGTCCTAACAGCCGCCCAAAAAGCAGCCGCTTCAAAAATAAAGGTAGCAGATCCTGTTCGTATGTATTTAAAAGAAATTGGTCGTGTCGATCTATTAAATGCAGATGAAGAGGTCGAATTGGCCAAGCGTATCTTAGAAGGCGATGAATTAGCTAAGCAAGAACTGGCTGAAGCCAACCTTCGTTTAGTAGTATCGATTGCTAAGCGTTATGTGGGTCGTGGTATGTCCTTCTTAGACCTCATTCAAGAAGGGAATATGGGCTTGATGAAGGCGGTTGAAAAGTTTGACCATACTAAAGGGTTCAAATTCTCAACTTACGCTACTTGGTGGATTCGTCAAGCCATCACACGAGCCATTGCCGACCAGGCGCGAACCATTCGCATCCCGGTTCATATGGTGGAAACCATCAACAAATTAGTAAGAGTCCAAAGACAATTGTTACAAGACCTGGGTAGAGAACCGACGCCTGAAGAAATCGGAGCAGAAATGGATTTACCGACTGAAAAAGTACGTGATATCTTAAAAATTGCTCAAGAACCGGTCTCCTTGGAAACCCCCATTGGTGAAGAGGACGATTCGCACTTAGGTGATTTTATTGAAGACGAAGGCGCCTTAAGTCCAGAAGATCATACGGCTTCAGCCCTCTTAAGGGAACAGTTAGAAGATGTGTTGGATACCTTAACTGACCGTGAAGAAAATGTTCTACGCTTACGCTTCGGCTTGGATGATGGCAATATTCGCACCCTTGAACAAGTCGGTAAGGTTTTTGGTGTAACGCGTGAGCGTATTCGTCAAATCGAAGCTAAAGCTTTGAGAAAATTACGCCATCCTAGTCGGTCTAAACAATTAAAAGACTTTATCGAATAGAATAAGACAAGAAAAACTCCTTCATACGCTTAAGTGAGCGGAAGGAGTTTTTCGTGTTTAAGCCTTTACTTGCGAAAGCGCTTTAATCGTTTTATACTTAAGGTAGGCAAAAGGGGGAAGATTAATGGAAAGTTATTTATTAAAGAACGGTGTCAAGATTCCTAAAATTGGTTTTGGTACTTGGAAGTTAAAAGAAGGTGAAGAAGCCTATCAAAGTGTCCTTCATGCCTTAAAGGTAGGCTATCGTCACATTGATACTGCTCAAGTCTATGGCAATGAAGCCAGTGTCGGTCGAGCCATTAAAGATTCAGGTATTCCACGTGAAGAGATCTTTCTAACTACTAAAATTTGGAATGACAAGCATTCCTACAGTCTAGCCAAGCAAGCGGTGGAAGAATCCATGCAAAAGTTGCAAGTAGATTATTTAGACCTTTTGTTAATTCACTGGCCTAATCCCGTTCACTTACGCAAGGACAAGGCATGGATGCAAGCTAATCAAGAAGTTTGGCAGTTGATGGAAGAATTATATCAAGATGGAAAACTAAAAGCCATTGGGGTGTCCAATTTCATGGTTCATCACTTAGCTGCTTTACTAGCCTCTGTCAAGATAAAGCCCATGGTTAACCAAGTCTTACTCGCTCCGGGAACTACGCAAGAGAATTTAGTTAATTTTTGCCAACAACATGATATGGTTCTAGAAGCCTATAGTCCGCTAGGAAGTGGTAGTCTTTTTAAGCAAGTGCCAGTCGAAGAAATAGCAAAAAAATATAAGAAAAGTGTTGCGCAAGTTGCCCTAAGATGGTCGCTTGATAAAGGCTTTCTGCCCTTACCCAAATCAAAAACACCGGCTAATATCGAATCGAACCTAGACATTTTTGACTTTGAGCTAGAAGCAGAAGACCGCAAAAAGTTGGATCAATTAGAGGGGGTGAAAACACAAAGCGACCCTGATCAAGTTGACTTTTAAAAAAGGATCTTTAAACAGATGACCCGGAAGCTTTAATAGCTTTCCGGCCTTTTTTATGATTGAGTGTGTCTAGCTGAATAATAAAAATTTATTAAATATTTACTTAAGTAAGCTATATATTATCGACAAATTGGTTTATAATAAGCGCATAATAGTGACTTTAAGAATGGAAGGAAGGATCAATTGACTTATCAATTATTATTATTTGATTTAGATAACACCTTATTTAATTTTAATCAAGCCCAAGACCAAGCCTTACTTGAATTCTTAAGCCAAGAAGGGGTTCCCCAGCAAGCTATTCCTCGTTTTATTGACTACTATGTTTTGCTCAATCATTCTTTATGGGACAAGTTAGAGTTAGGGTTAATTGATCGGCAAACACTAATTTCTAGTCGTTTTGCCTTATTATTTGATCACTTTGGTTATCAGCGGGACGGGGTAGAATTGGCTCAAGCCTATCAAAAGTGTATAGGCAGACAAGCCCAGCTAATTGAAGGTGCAAGAAGCTTCCTCGATGCTTGTCTTAAGGAGGGTAAGCGTCTGTTTGCCATTTCCAACGGTATTTCTGCTATTCAAAGGGCGCGCTTAGAACATGCAAAGTTGAATCCTTATTTTGAAGCAATTTTTATTTCAGAAGAGATTGGCCATGTGAAGCCTTCTAAAGGCTTTTTCGATTATGTCGCTGAAAATATAAGAGAATTCAATTCTAAAAGGACACTCGTTATTGGCGACTCCTTGAGTGCTGATATTCAAGGCGCCTTAAACGCAGGGATTGATTGTGTTTGGTTTAATCATTTGAATGAAAACAAACAGTCCCACTTACCGGCCAATTATGTGGTCGATAACTATAATGATTTAGCCAAAATCATCTACAGATAAAAAATAGGTAGTCTCAAAAATGCTTTTCTAGTATATAATAGACTTATGAAAGGGAGTATCGGATGAATATCGAAAGACTATCTCAACGACTGGAAAAAGTTGCGCAATATATCGTTCAATATGGTCAAGCGCCGATTCGGTTGGCAGATATCGGTAGTGATCACGCTTATTTACCATGTAATTTACTTAAAAACAAACAGATAGAATTTGCAGTGGCAGGTGAGGTAGTGGAAGGACCTTATTTATCGGCTGTGAAACAAGTCAATGAAAGTCAATTGCAAGATAAAATCATCGTCCGTCTTGGCGATGGCTTTGCGGCAGTTGAAGCCAGTGATGCCATTAATACAGCAGCTATCTGTGGTATGGGAGGTGGTTTGATTGTCTCCATCTTAGAAGCAGGTTATCATGCAGGAAAATTACCAAAACTCTTAGTCTTACAAGCTAACACAGCAGTTGCCAAAGTCAGAGCCTGGTTACAAGATCATTATTACCATATTCTTAACGAATGCTTTATTGATGAAAAGGGGCAATTTTATGAAGTAATGGTTGCTCAAAAGCAAGCAGAAAAAGCAATTTACACTGATAAAGAAATCATGTTTGGTCCCATACATTTGACTCAAAGGGGGCCAATCTTTGAAGATTACTGGCATAATGAATTAAACCACCACCATTTTATTCTTAATCAGTTGTTTCATGGAGTAGAATATGAGCAAATGGCCCAAGACCGCAAAAATAAGGTAGACATTATTCAAGCCGAAATAGATAAAATAGAGGAGGTGGTAGACTATGACAAAGCTCTTTTTTAAAGAGTTAATGGCTTATCTCGATCAAAAATATCCTGCGGCTTATGCCGAAGAGTGGGATAAGGTCGGCTTACACTTTGGCCATCCTGAACAAGCGATTAAAAAGGTGATGGTCGCTTTGGATATGCGACCACAAGTGGTTGAAGAGGCTATTGAAGAAGATGTAGATAGCTTGATTTTACACCATCCGCCCCTCTTCAAAGCAATCGAGCGTTTCGACCAGTCTAAGCCCCAGATAAAAATGTATCAAAGAGCCATTCAAGCAGGTATCAATGTCTTTGCCATGCACACCAATTATGACGCCGCCCCTGGTGGCATGAATGATATTTTGGCTCAAGCTATGAAGTTAACTGATATTAAACCCTTAATCGATCTAGAAGAAGGACAGGTAGCGATTGGCCGGATAGGCAACTTGCCTCGAGCTCTAACGCGCCATGAACTCTTTGCCTATGTCAAGCAAGTCTTCAAACGACCTGCTTTAACAGTGATTGAAAAAGTCCCGCAAGCCACTTATCAACGAGTTGCTATTGTAGGCGGAGCCGGAGCCAGCTTTATGGACCAGGTCGAAAAGGTCCAAGCCGATGTCTTTATTACCGGAGATATCAGCTTCCACACAGGGCATGATCTATATGAAAAGCCCTTTATGACTATTGATGCCAGTCATTATATTGAGCATTTATTTATTGAGGTCGAAGTGGCCAGAATAAAAGAAGCTATCGAACAAAAGGGTTGGGATCTTGAAGTGATTGCTTCCACAGTTTCCACTGATCCCTTTACTTATGAATAAAAAGGAGAATGATTATGGACTTATTTGAAAAAACTAAAGAACGTTTAATTCGTTACGCTAAGATTAATACTCGCTCGGATGAGAATTCAACCACCATTCCATCGACTGACATTCAATTTGACCTCTTAAATCTTTTGGTCGATGAATTAAAAGCAATCGGTATGGAAGAAGTGGTGTTAAATCCTGAAAATGCCTTTGTCACAGCTACTTTACCGGCTAATACTGATAAAGAAGTAGCCAGCATTGGCTTTATTGCTCACGTAGATACAGCCGACTTTAATTCTGAAAATGTGCAGCCACAAGTCTTTGAAAACTACGACGGTAAAGATCTGCACTTGAGTGAAGATTGGGTAATGAGAGTTAGTGAATTTCCTAACCTACCACCTTATAAAGGTCAAACCCTCATTACCACTGATGGAACTACTCTGTTAGGGGCTGATGATAAGTCCGGTATTGCTGAGATTGTGACCGCCATGGAATACTTAATCCAACATCCAGAAATCAAACACGGTAAAATCCGTGTAGCCTTTGGTCCGGATGAAGAAATTGGACGTGGAGCAGATCACTTTGATGCAGAAGGTTTTGCGACAGACTTTGCTTATACCATGGATGGCGGACCGGTTGGCGAGTTAGAATATGAATCCTTTAACGCGGCTCAAGCAGTATTGAAAATTCGTGGTAAAAATATACACCCAGGAACTGCTAAAGGCAAAATGATTAATGCCACAACCATTATGAATCTCTTCATGTCTGATCTTCCACAAGCAGAAGTACCAGAGCAAACTTCTGGCCGCGAAGGTTTCTATCATGTCTTAAGTGTAGAAGGGACGGTCGATGAAGCAGAATTAGTGCTAATTATTCGTGACTTCAACCGTGATCTTTTTGAAAAGCGTAAAGCCAAGGTGGAAGAAATCGTTGCTAACATCAACAAAGAATATGCTGAACCACCTATCACATTGGAAATGAAAGACCAATATTACAACATGGCTGAAATCATTGAAAAGGATATGACACCGGTTGACCTAGCCCAAGCAGCCATGGAAGCTTTAGATATTCCTGTTAACATTGTGCCTATCCGTGGTGGAACCGACGGTTCGAAGATTTCCTTCATGGGGATTCCAACCCCAAATATCTTTGCCGGTGGCGAAAACATGCATGGACGCTTTGAATTCGTAGCAGTTGAATCCATGGTTAAGGCGACAGAAGTAATTATCAAAATTGCGGAATTAAATGCCCAATAAGCAAAAGTTAAATAATAATTACAGGCTGGAGCAGGGATCCAGCCTGTTCTTCTACCTAAAGGAGGAGATAGCGTGACGATTCAATTTGTTACCGGCGACTTGAGTCAAAATAAAAAAAGCCTTCTTATTCAAGCCATCATGGACCAATTGAAAGAAACACCTGACTTAAAAGTCTATTATATCGTGCCAGAACACTTGAAATTTGAAATGGAAAAGTTTGTCTTAGAAGAAATCCGTGACCATCAAGTGGACCAAGCCAGCTCTATTTTTAATTTGCAGGTGGCTTCTTTTTCACGCTTAAACTGGTTCTTGATGAAAGATCAAAAGCCCAGTCATGAGATTAGTGACTTAGGTCTGTCGATGATTGTACGGCAAGTCTTAAGCCAATACCGGGAAAACTTAGTGGTTTACCAAAAGCAGGCTCACTATCAAGGTTTTATCGAAGACTTAGTCGTTCTTTTTAAAGAATTTATCGAAGGCAATATTCAAGTGGAAGATTTGCAAGTTGAGCCAGCGCAAGATTTTACTTGGATGGATTTGGAAATAGAAAAGCAAAAAGAATTACAAATGCTTTATCAAGCCTTTCTAAAGGCACTGAGTGATTTTCGGATTGATAATTTTGCCAAGCAGGAAGACTTGATGGACTATATCAACCATCAAAATTTAAATAAGTATCTCTTTGTAATGGACCACTACTATTACTTTAATAGCCAGGAAATGCAATTACTTTTAAGTTTGGCTAAGCATGCTTGTAAAGTTAAGATTGTCTTACCCATCAAGAGCGCTGAATTAAGGGCTAATCAAGCCTTGATGACTACCGCCTTACCTTATGCAACCTACTACCGCATTCGCAGTTTAGCTCAGCAGATGGGACTAGCGATTGAACCCGATTGGGAAATTAAAGACCAGGCTTTTAACTACCAAGATTCGATTTTGAGCTTAGCGCAAGCCTTTAAAGCCCAACAAGACTTACTGCCATCAGCTACCCACCAAAGAGCTGATAGGGACTTTAACAGCCACCGCTTTTTACAATTTGATTCCATCCAGAGTGAATTACGGTATGTCTCCAACCGCATTCATTATCTGGTTACAAAAAAAGGCTACCGTTATAAAGACATTCAAGTCTACACCCGAGATTTAGAAGCCTATCAATCCATGATTGCTCCGATTCTAGCGGCCAATCAAATTCCTTATTTCTTTGACCATGCTAAGGCTATGACCGACCATCCACTTTTTACCCTTATCCAGCATCTCATTCGCCTGGACCGCTATAACTGGCGACTGATTGATATTTTAGAAGTTTTAAAATCTCCTTTGGTAAGGCTGGGGCAGTTTCATTCGGCTTTTGCTGAATTAGCTGACCAAGACTTAGAGCGCTTGGTCTATTCCTTTGAGAATTATTTAATAGCCTATCAGTATGAGGGTTATCGCTTTGCTAATCTATCCTATGACTGGCTCTTTATGACGGAAGATGTTTTTTTTCATTCAGCTGAAGGACAGGTCTATGATTTTACACTGGCTGAGGCTTTTAGCTGGATTAGGACCTATCTGGTTGAACACTTTGGATTTAATAAAAAAGCCCTAAAAAGCAGCAAAGGCCAGAATGGATTAGCCGCTAGCTTCTATCAAAAATTAGAAGCAATCGGCATCAGGCAAGCTCTTATGGATTTAAGGGACCGAGCACTTCAAAAGGGTCAGATTGAACAATCGCGCCAAGATGAACAAGTTTGGCAGGTATTGGTCAATAGTCTCGATGAATACCACCAAATCTATGGACAAGCAGATTTAGACCTAGCCACCTTCTTTGAAATCCTAGAAGCTGGTCTTTCAGCAGCGACCTATCATATCATTCCACCTACTTTGGACCAAGTGATGATTTCAAATATTTTGTCCCCTCAAGTTCAACCTTGTAAAATTGCCTTTGTGATTGGTATGGATCAAAAAGCCTTGCCAGCTAAACAGGCTAGGGATAGTTTGTTGACCCCCAGTCATCGCCAAGCTATCAATCAAGAACTTTTAGCCCATCAATATTTATCCGATCAGGAACATCAAGGGTATCAAATGGAATACTTATTAGCTTATCAAGTCTTACTGTTAGCGACGGATCAATTGATTATTTCCTATGCCATTCATCAAGGCGACCAAGTCCGTAACTTTTCACCATGGTTGCAACAAGCGGCAGACATCGCCAATCTTAAACTGATTCACCAAGCTGACTATAGTAGGGATCTAACTTTAGAAACGCCTTTAAGACTAGCCGATTTTGGACGGTATGCCAGTAACAAGGCCCCTATTTTATATCAAATCCATCAAGACTTTATGCAGGGTAAAAGCCCTCAGCCCGCTTTCTTAGAATTATTAAAGTTGATGGTAGATTATGAAAGGCAAAACAAAGCAAGCCTTAAAGCAAGTGGCATCGTCGACTTAATTATTCAAACCTTTTATTTTAATGACCTACCGGATAAGATTGATAGCGATTTAGCCTTAGCACTCTTCGGTCGCAACTTATCACTATCGGTGTCTCGGATTGAACAATTTTTTGCTGACCCTTATTCCCACTTTTTACGCTATGGATTACGATTGAAGGAAAGAGAACGTTTTGAACTGGATGCTGCGCTTTCAGGTGACTACTTCCACCAGGCCTTAGACCAGTTCAATCAATTGGTACAAGCCCAAGGGAAATCTTTAGCTGACTTGTCAGAAGAAGAAGTTAAGGACTTATTAGGTGGAGTGATTGACGCTTTAAACCAAGATCCTAATTACCAAGTGCTCAGCAAACATCCGCGGATGCAGGCGATTCATCATCTATTAAATCAACGCCTGTTTTATTTTGTCCAATTAATGCAAGAACAAAACAATTTGACTCATTACCAACCCTTAGCCTCAGAATTAGTCTTTGGCACAGGGGGCAATAGTCAAGTGGCTGGCTTTGAATACCCATTGGCTGCGGGAGGATTGCTAAGCATAAGAGGGAAGATCGACCGTTTAGATCGTATTCAAAAAGGTCAGCAGAAACTGTTACAAGTGGTCGATTATAAGTCAGGTAAAAAAGATTTTGACTTAGTGGATGCTTATTATGGCTTAGACTTACAATTATTAACTTATTTAGCAGTAGCTTTGAAAAATTTTCCTGATTACCAGCCTCTGGGTGCTTTTTACCAGCATCTTTTACCAAGTTTTTATAAAGCGGACAAACATTATGCCCAAGGAGAAGTTGATCAACAGACTAAGACGCTTTTAAGTCAACGAACATTGAGAGGGTTTGTAACCATTGAGGCGGATGACTTACAAATAGTTGAATCCTTTGATCACCAAGCTAGTAAAAGTCGCATTTATCCGGTGACTTATACCAAGACGGGCTATCATGCTAGAAGTCCTTTCTTTACTAAAGAAAAAGTCGATTTACTCTTAGATTATACGCATTATCAATTCCAACAAGCAGCTGAGGCTATTCAAAGTGGTGATATTGCCTTAGCTCCTTTTTACGAAAATCCTTATACCCTCTCCTTAAATGCTCAATACCGAGTGATTACAGGCTTCGATGGAACACAATCCTTCCACCGTTACCGCCATAAACAAGTCAATAAAAAAGAAGTTTTGGCTCATATGAAGGAAAAATTACTTAACAAAGCAGCAAGCGAAGGAGGCGATCATCATAGAAACCCTACCGATTAAACCGGATAATAGTAAATTTAACAACGAACAATGGCAGGCTATTCATCAAAGGGGAAATAATATCTTAGTCGCTGCGTCAGCGGGTTCAGGTAAGACCACGGTCTTAATCGAACGGATTATGAATCATCTACTGACACGTTATGCCGAATTGAAAGAAGTCTTAGTCGTGACCTTTACTGAGTCTGCGGCCAATGAGATGAAAGAACGAATGGAGAAACGGTTAAAATCAGCGGTGAACCAATCGCTAGACGGGGAAGAAAAGCGATACTTGCTTAGTCAAATTAATCAGCTGCCTAGTGCCCACATCCAAACACTTCATTCATTTTGTTTATTTGTGATTCAAAACTTCTTCTATCTGGAAGCTATTAATCCAGCCTTCAACCTCTTAAGTGATGAAAGTCAAAAGCAAGTCATGGTGGAAGAAGTCTGGGACAAGCTTATTGATCAAATTAGTCAAGCCGATTCTCAACTGGCAGTCACACAAGCCGATTATCAAGACCTATTAATTCGTTTAACCAGTGGTCGTGATGATCAAGCCTTGCGTTCAATTGTTTTAGATATTTATGAGTTTGCCCGCGCCAATCCGGAACCCTTAATCTGGTTGGACCAAATGGTGGCTGAGACCGATGGTTTGGAAAGCTTTTGGAAGAGTGAACTCTATCAAGAAAGTCTAAAAATCCAACTTCAAGCACAGTTAAAGCTTGCTGATCGTTCTTATCAAGATGGCTTGAGTCTCTTAGCTTCTTGTTCAAGGCCGACGCTAGATAAGTTTGAACCAGTATTATCTGCAGAAGGCCAGCGCGTGGTCGAATTAACAGAAGCTTTCTTACAAAACGATATGGCCCACTTTAGTCAACTTTTAGATAACCTAAGCTTTAGCCGCTGGCCGAGTTCAAGAGGAAAAGCCCATGAAGAAGACTTAGAAACACTGCAAATAATTAAGCAATACCGTCAGGCTAGTAAGGATACTTTAGTTAAGATTCAGTCTTACTTTCCTTATCCTTACCAAACTATGCAGGAAGTCGAAGCGGCGATTCAACCCTACTTAAGAAAATTAAGCGATCTAAGTAAATTATTTTACCAAGCCATGCAAGACTATAAATTTCAAGAAGGGTGGATTGATTATTCAGATCTTGAGCACTTAACTTTGCAGATTTTAGCGCCTTATAATGCTCAATTAGGTAAACGTAAGCCATCGGTGGCAGCTGAATATTTTCAAGCCCTCTTTGAAGAAGTCTTAGTGGATGAGTATCAAGACATTAACGAAATCCAAGCAGCCATCTTATCCTACTTATCACGTGAAAGGGTGGAAGCGACCAAAGGCAATCTCTTTATGGTAGGAGATGTCAAACAGTCTATCTATGGCTTTCGGATGGCAGAACCATCCCTATTCCTCCAAAAATACCGTACTTACCAAACCAGTGACCAAGGTCACTTGATTATCTTGGATAAGAATTACCGCTCAAGGGACCAAGTCCTAAACTTTACCAATTATCTGTTTGAACGCTTGATGGATGAATCCTTTGGAGAAATGACCTATGGTAAAAATGAGCGTTTGATGACCGGCAACCAGGACTTCACAGTTGCAAAGGAAATAGACCACTATGCCATTGAATTGCTCTTACATAGCAAGGAACGCTCAGACGAAGAAGATCAAATGCAAGCAGATCGTCCTGATTTATTAATAGACAAGGGAATTGATTACCAAGCCCATCTAATTGCTCAAGATATACAAGCCAAGTTGCGCGCAGGCTATCAAATCTATGATAAAGAATTGGGTAAGGATCGTTTGATGACCTTTAAGGATATTGTGGTGCTAAGTTCTACCAAATCCAGCTTTGCCAATTTGCAGGCAGCCTTCAGCCATTACCAGCTACCTTTTACTTCACAAGCCATTGAGACTTATTTCCAGCGACAAGAGATTCAGTTAATTTTAGCCCTCTTAAAATTAATCGATAATCCCATGCAGGATATTCCTCTGGTCGCTATTCTCAAGTCTTTCTTTGTAGGCTTGAGTGACAATGACTTAGCCTTGATTCGGGTTAATCATCCACAAGCTTCCTTCTATCAAGCGGTAGAAGGCTTATTGAGTCAAGCATTTGAAAAGGATCAGCCATTATTAGCCATACAAAAGAAAGTGCAAAACTTTTTTACCCAACTTGCAAAATGGCGTGACTTTGCTGGCCACCAGGCTATTGATGAAGTCATCTGGCAAATCTATCTAGACACTTCCTTCTTAGACTATGTGGTGGGCTTAGATATGGGGCGCCAACGTCAGCTTAATCTTCATGCCTTTTATCAAAAAGCTCAAACCATTAATCAAGGTTTAGGAGGCAGTTTAGCAAGTTTTATCCACTATATTGAGACTCTTTTAGAACAAGACAAAGACTTGGCAGAACCCCTACAATTAGACAAGGATCAAAATATGGTGCGGGCTATGACCATTCATGCTTCTAAGGGGAGTGAGTTCCCGGTTGTCTATTTAATTAACAGTAATCACCGCTTTAATTTAATGGATAGCCAAAAAGCTATTGTGGCGACCAAGCATTATGGAGTGGGTATGAACCACTACCAAACGGATGACTTTGTCTATTATCAATCCATCAGTAAAACCTCGCGACAAATGCTTCTAGATCAAGCAGCAAAAGCCGAAGAATTAAGGGTACTCTATGTAGCTTTGACGCGAACCGAGCAGAAATTAATGATAGTGGGTTCGATTGAGAGTAGGGAAAAATGGCAAGAAAAGGGCGACCATTATCAAATGATGACTGACCCTGACAGCTTGCAAGTGGCCCTAGAACTCAGATCACAAGCTAATAGTTTCTTGGATTGGATTCATCAGGCGACTTCCCTCGCTCAAAGAAACCATCAATCACTCGCCACAATTACTGCTCAAGACTTTATCACACGTATCTATACTGAAGACCAAATTCAAGCCAATGTACCTAGCGTGACGGCTAGCCATCCAATAGCCAGCCCGCCGGCCTGGTTGAAGGCGCTACAAAAGGGCGAAGCTTTCGATCAACCCAAGCACAAGCATGAGAGGATCAACCAGCTTGAAGAATTGCTAACTGCTCAATACCCTTATCAATTAGCCAGTCAGACAGCTGCCTATCAATCTGTTTCGGAATTAAAACGTTTGTTCGAAGAACCACCGCATCCAGCTCTTTCTTTTTATACAGACCGGCGGAAGGAATCTATGCATGAGCTAGATGCATCCATTGATATAGATCAAGGGATTCAAGGGATTCGCTATACGCAAGATACCTTTGAAGCCCCAAGCTTTATGCAGTCCAAAACGCTAGATGCAGCTCGGATAGGAACTTTGAACCACTATCTGATGGAGCAGGTGGACTTTGGTCCCTTTAAATTAGCTGACCCAGCCGATTATAACCAGATCTTACAAGACCAGATCCAATCGATGATCGAGCGAGGTTTGATGGAAGCAGAAGATCGGCCACATCTGTACCTGGAAACAATTCTTAACTTCCTCCGAAGTCCGATCGGCCAACAAATGATAGAAAACAGCGATCAACTTAAACGGGAACAAGCTTTTTCTTACCTGGTACCGGCTAAGGACTTGTTCGCCAATCTGACTGAGAGCAAGCAAAGTATGCAGATGGAGCAAGATTCGATTCTGGTTCACGGCGTAATTGATAGCTATTATGTGATACCTAATCAAGGTTTTGTCTTGATTGACTTCAAGACGGACCGCTACCGTCCGCATCTGAGTCAATCCAAACAAGAACAATTGGAAGGGTTAAAAGACAAGTATCGCTACCAGTTGAATCTTTACAAGGACGCCTTAGCTAGCCACCTTAAACTACCTAATATCGGTACTTATATCGTGGCCTTAGGCTTCGACCAGGTGGTTGCGATGGATGAACAGATGAATCAGTAATCGTTTTATTAAGCATTCGCAAAAGAAGCATGGGTCTTTTGACCTAAACCAAAAGCGGATGCTTTTTTTCAGATGAATGCTCGCAAGGAATCGCTTGCTTTTAAAGGTTGTTTAGGGTAAACTTTCCCTAAACAAGGCAAATTTAATAAATTTCCTTGAATGAGGAAAGAAATATCAATTACTTTCCTCAAGGAAAGGGGAACCTAACCAGTTATGATCGTAAGTTTCTTCTAACAATGGAAAAAAATGAAGTAAGTAGGCAGTAGGCAGGAAGGAGGAGTTCGATGGCTACGGATGTGGTTATTATCGGGGATTTTATTAAGTCTAAGCAAATCAAAGAACGCAAGGTATTCCAAAAGCAAGTGCAAGACATATTCAAGCGCCTTAATCAGAAGTATCAAAAGCAGTTGCTTTCTCAATTGACCTTAACAGTTGGCGATGAGTTTCAAGTGATTATGAAGTTGGATTCAAACTGGCTGAACTTTTTAGATGACTTATACGTCACATTGCCCCATCCTTTTCGGCTGGGAATCGGTATCGGTGAGATCACGACGGCCATCGATCCTGAACGAAGTATCGGAGCCGATGGTCCAGCCTTTTGGCGAGCGCGGGAGGCGATTGAAGCTGTCCACCGTAATCATTATGGTAACAAGTGTCATCTGGCGCTCAGGACCCAAGACGACTCGATTAATCAGATGGTCAATAGCCTGTTTCTCTTGAGTGAAACCTTGAAAAGCCAATGGACCGACTTGCAACGGGAGACTTTCAAGTTGATGCTTGAAGAAGGGATCTACCAAGCGGAATTTGATCAGGCCCATTTTGCCCAAACGATTCAAATCAGTCAGAGCAGTCTGAGCAAGCGCTTATCACTGGGTAATATTAAGATCTACTTGAGGGGTCGAGAAACGATTGCAGAATTTTTGGAGGGGAATCATGAGTCCCTTTAATCAATGGACAATCATGATTTTAATCCTGCACTTTTTAGGTGATTTTCAATTATAAAGTCCTCAATTAGCTGTAGACAAGCAGCCTAACAGGCAAGCCTTGGCAACTCATTTAGCGATTCATGGCCTCTTTTTCTTCTATCCCTTAATCCGGAGCTTATACTATCAAGTCTTTTGGCCGGCCTTTTATGCTTATCTGATGTTTTGGATTAGTTACAGTCTGATCGACTGTATAAAGAGTGGCTTTGACAAGCTTCAGCCTTCTTATCGCTTATATACTTTCTTAATTGATCAAATCCTACATATTGTCCTCATCATTCTGTTAGGCCAAGTGTTTTTTACTAACTCCTCAGGGTCTGTTTTCTCAGCGTTTTGAACCGTCAAATGCTGACGGGGTTATTAGCGATCCTTTTGGTCGGCAAGCTGGCTAATGTTTTATTTAAACTAGCCTTCAGTCCTTATCCTCAAAGTCAGGCCGTTCAGCAAGAAGGTCTACAAGGGGTGGGCGCTTTAATCGGTCATTTGGAGCGGATTCGTTCCTTGATCTTTTTAGGCATGGGCCAGGTGAATGCGATTGGTTTAATTTATACGGCCAAATCCATTGCGCGTTTCAAACGTTTAGAAGAAGACAAGGGGGTTGCGGAGTATTATTTGATGGGAAGCTTATACAGTATTCTGTATGCCCTGTGTGTCTATTTCTTAGTCTTAGCTAGTTAGCAGCTATTAAATGAAAAAAGGAGGCCCCAAACATGAAAGTAAAGATTCTATTTATCCTTCTTGTAGCGCTAGTGACCTATCTAGTCTGGTTGGCTAATCATTTAGACATTGGTCAAGAAGTGGTTGAAGCTGAGGTGGTGATTGTACCAGGTGGGGAAATAGTTCGTCCCTTGAAGGCAGCTGAATTAATCCAAGAAGGCTATGTCACATCACACTCAATGATTGTTTCTCCCTTAAATGAGTTTATCGGCACCAAACCCTTAATTGACTTTATAACTGACACCGGTTTATCGGAAGACCAAGTGATTGGAGAATTAGAAGCAACTTCTACTTGGACCAATGCGACCAATTCTATCGCCATCATGGAAGAAAGGGGATGGCAAACGGCCTTAGTAGTTACGACCGACTATCATAGCCGGCGCACTCGATTGGCTTTTGAGCGTGCGAGTCGGGGAAAGGATATGCACTTTTATTATGTCAGTGCTTATTTAAAGAATGCTCAGGGTGAGGAAGTCCTTTATCAAGACAGTCGCCAGGCCTTAAGGATAATGGCTTCTGAAGTCTATAAATACATCGGCTATTATCTAGAACTCTATTATTGGATTGACCAATAAATAATTGAATTAGAAAAGGTAGACAAAAATGACAAAACGTTTTATTCCATTTGATTTATTACGAGGGCTTGCAACGATAGCGGTCCTCTTGATTCATCTTACAGCCCCTTTATTAGGAGAAAATAAATTATGGATCCTAGCCCTTAATCAAGCGACACGCTTTGCGGTAGCTGTCTTTTTAATGCTTTCAGGTTGGGGTTTGGATCGGACCGATGCTTTGGATTCACAACTTGATTACCCCGCCTTCTTAAAAGACCGCCTCATAAAAATTATCCCGGCCTATTTGTGCTGGTCTTTAATCTATGCTTGGGCTAATTTCTGGTTGGTAGGTGAAGAATTGAGTCTTTTGACCTTCTTGCAGTTTCTCTTGCTAGGGAAGACTTCCTATCACTTGTATTTTGTTCCATTAATTGTGGGACTTTATATCTTTTACCCACTTTTATCTAAAATTGCCGATAACAAGTACTTAGCCATAGCCTTCGTGGGTCTTTTCATCTTCCAAGATGTCAGTGATCACCTACTAGGCTATATTCCTTATGATAAGGTCCAAGACTATTATAGCTATGCTTTTTGCTTCTTCTTTGGCATTTGGTTAAGCCGGGACTTTCAAGCTAAGCTTAAAAGCTTTCAAGTTTATCGTTATGGTATCTTGATTTATACGGTAATAATGCTAGGCTTGTTGATTGAAGAATCTTATCTAAGTGGGGGAGCAGTGATTGCCAATACAAGACCTTTGGTTACTTTCTATTCGATCGGTTTGGTCTTGACTTTTATGTTATATAGGTTGCCTTTTGAGAAGCTTTTCCTATGGTTTAGCCGGTATTCTTTCTTAATTTATCTTTCTCATGTTCTTTTCTTGAAATTACTTGAAGGGACGGTTGAAAAAATTGGCTTATCGATGCCCCCTCTTATCTATGTTAGTGTGGTTGGAAGTGGGTTATTAATATGCCTTTATCTCTTAATAAAAGTTGTCGACCGTGAGCCTTTTAAACGCTGGCTTAGCTAGGTTATGTAATAAATGTAATATTTGAAAGAAAAACGAAGAATGCCTTCAAAATGAGATTTCTTGTGTTATACTTTTAACGGTGAATATAAAGCATCATATACTTATAGAAAGAGAGCGATATTATGAAAATCCCATTTTCTCCTCCGGATATTACAGAACTTGAAATTAAAGAAGTTGTTGATACATTACGATCTGGATGGATAACAACTGGTCCTAAAACAAAATTATTAGAATCTCAATTAGCAGAATACTGTAATACTGATCGAGCGGTTGTTATGAATTCGGCAACAGCGTGCATGGAAATGACTTTAAGGTTGTTAGGTGTGGGACCAGGCGATGAAGTTATAACTTCAGCATATACTTATACAGCATCAGCAAGTGTAATTGATCATGTTGGTGCTAAAATAGTGCTAGTAGATACTGCTCCAGACTCATTTGAAATGGATTATGATCAATTAGAAGCTGCTATTACCGAGAAAACGAAAGTTATCATTCCGGTAGATTTAGGTGGAGTAATGTGTGATTATGATCGGATTTATGAAATTGTTGAAAATCAAAAACATAAATTTAGTCCTTCTAAAGGAACTAAGCAAGAGGTTTTTGATCGTGTGGTTATACTAGCAGATTCAGCACATGCACTTGGATCAACCTATAAAGGAAAGAATGCTGGAGAAGTTGCTGACTTTACTTCCTTTTCTTTCCACGCTGTTAAGAATTTCACAACTGGTGAAGGCGGAGCGCTTACTTGGAGAAAGGATATCCCAATAAATCAAAACGAAATTTATAAAGAATTTATGTTATTAATTCTTCACGGACAAAATAAAGATGCTTTGGCTAAAACTAAATTAGGTTCATGGGAATACGATATAGTAGCGCCTTATTTTAAATGTAATATGACAGATATTAGTGCTTCTCTTGGGCTAGCTCAATTAAAAAGATATCCTGAACTTCTAAACCGTCGTAAGAAAATCGTTGAAATATATGATAAGGGTTTAGCCAATTTACCAGTTAAAATTCTGTCACACGAAAATAGAGAAAGTGAATCATGTCGCCATTTGTATTTAGTTAGAGTAAATGGATATAAAGAATCAGAGCGAAATAATTTAATTGTAAAAATGGCAGAAGCAGGAATTGCTACTAACGTTCATTATAAGCCGCTAGCTATGATGACTGCCTATAAAAATTTAGGATTTAAAATTGATGATTATCCTAATGCATTTAGACAATATCAGAATCAAATAACCTTGCCACTTCATACTTTATTAAAGAATCGTGAAGTCAAATATATCATTGATACATTTAAGGAATATTTATAATTATGACATTTAGTATAATAAAAAAGAAAAAAGTTATGATTTTAGGTGCTAGTATTTTACAGTTACCTGCTATTTTAAAAGCAATGAAAATGGGTTTAGATGTTGTTGTCGTTGATATGAACCCAAATGCAGTAGGTTTTAAAATTAAGGGTATAACAAAGGAATTTATAAGTACAATCGATAAAGAGCTTGTTTATGAAGCAGCTATTAGAAACAATATCGATGGAATTATGACACTAGCGAGTGATATGCCCATGAGAACAGTATCTTATGTAGCTAAGAAACTGAATTTGAACGGAATTAGCGAAGATACTGCATTAAAAACTACAAGTAAAAAACATATGAGAACTACCTTGAAGGATCATCATGTGGCTATACCATTTTTTGCTATTGCTAATTCAGCCAAAGAATCCATCAAAATTGTACATCAAAATACTAATTTAATTGAAAATTTTATATTTAAACCGGTAGATAGTTCGGGTAGTAGGGGTGTATTCTTATTAGAAGACACCTCAGATGAAAATTGTCGAAAAGCATTTGAATATAGTTCATCTTTTTCAAGGACTGGAGAAGTAATTATTGAAGAATTTATGGTGGGTAAAGAAGTTAGTGTAGAAACTTTTTCTATTGATGGAGACTGTCATATTATTCAAATTACTGATAAAATAACAACTGGAGCACCCAACTTTGTTGAAATGGGTCATTCTCAGCCTTCAGAATTGCCGATAAATACAAAAGAAAAGATCATTACTTTAGCAAAAGAAGCCAATAAAGCTTTAGGGATTAAATTTGGTCCCTCACATACAGAAATTATGGTGACAAATCAAGGGCCTAAAATAGTTGAGATTGGAGCTCGATTGGGTGGGGATAATATTGGTACTCATTTAGTTCCTTTATCTACAGGTGTAGATATGGTTGAAGCCACTATTAGACTTGCAATTGGGGAGCAAGTAGATATTAATGTAAGCTTTAAAAAAGCTTCTGCCATTAAGTATATAGAGGTACCGAGTGGTATTGTTAAAAATATAAGTGGTTTAGAACTTGCAAAAAACATAAAAGGTGTTATACAGATTAATATTCTAAGGGGTATTGGTGAAGAAGTAAAAAAAGTTTCTAACAGCGTTGACAGAATTGGTTTTGTAATAGCTCAAGCTCAGACTAGTCAAGAAGCAAATGATATTTGTGATAAAGCTTTGAACTATCTAAAAATAGATGTTGATAAACAAAGGAAATGATATAAATGTATAAAAAATATTTTAAAAATATTTTAGACTTTTTGTTGGCATTTTTGTTATTACCCCTTGTCTTTATTTTAATTATTATTATTGGGACAATTATTTACTTGGATGATCCGGGTCCGATCTTTTACAACGCTTTTAGAAGGGGAAAGAACGGCAAAGTGTTTTCTATGTACAAATTTCGATCAATGTATGTTGACTCTCCTGATATTAGAAATCCAGATGGGTCTACTTTTAATAGTTCTAATGATAATCGATTGACTAAATTTGGAAAACTGCTAAGAAAAAGTTCTATTGATGAAATTCCACAAATCCTCAATGTTTTGAAGGGGGATATGAGTTTTATAGGGCCTAGACCATCTATAGTCTCAAAAGATTATAGAGAAATGGATGAAATTAGAAAAAAAAGATTAAAAGTTAGACCAGGAATTACAGGGTATAGTCAAGCTTTTTATAGAAACTCGATATCTCAAGAAGAGAAATATTTATTAGATGGTAAATATGTTGAGGAATTAAGCCTTATGCTTGACTTAAAAATTTTTATACAAACAATAAAGAGCGTTTTTAAAAAATCGAATATTTTTGTGGATTAGAAAAAGATAGGATGTTTTAAATGGCAAAAAACAAATTAATGATTCTTGGTGCATCGCCTTTCTTCAAAGATGCATATGAGTATGCAAACTTTAACAATATTTATACAGTAGCAATTGATCAAAAGAATAAAGACTATGCAATATGCAAAAATATAGCAAATAAATCCTTTGAAATTAGTACACAAGACTATAAAGCTTTAAGTGAAATTATATTGAATGAGAGTATTAACGGTATATATGTTGGAGCGAGTGAAACTAATATGCCAATAGCTATACAACTAAGTGAAGAATTTAATATTCCTTTTTATTGCAGTGAAAGACTTTGGAATATTGCTACAAATAAACGAGTATTTAAAGAAATGTGTATGAAATATGAAATAAATGTTACTCCTTTTTTTAATATTAATATAGAAAACTATCTCAGCGAAGCTAATACAATACCTTATCCAGTTGTGACTAAACCAGTAGATAATAATGGATCGACTGGAATAACTATTTGTAATAACTCATTAGAATTTATTTCGGGTTTTATGAAGGCTTATAATAATTCTATTTCAAATGATGTGCTTGTTGAAAAATATATAAATATGGATAGTACTATTATCCACTATACCATGATTAATGGTAAGGCATATTTTAGTGGAATGTCTGATAAAATTTCAAGAAAAATCAGTTCTGAGGGAGCCCCAGTTATGGCACTCCAATATTTCCCATCCAACAATCAAAAATTATTCTTTAATGAATATGAAAAGAAAGTTTCATATATGTTGGAATCTGAAGGCTTTAAAAATGGACCGATATGGATAGAAGCTTTTTCAGATGGAAAAGATTTAATTTTTAATGAGATGGGTTATCGGTTTGGAGGTTCAATGACCTACCATCCAGTAGAATATTTTACTGGTTTAAATCAAATAAGTTTACTAATAAATCATACACTTAATAATTCAGAAAAATCTTTTCAATATGATTTGAAAAATACGAAT
The DNA here is from genome assembly GCF_050409545.1 of Facklamia sp. P12932. Taxonomy (NCBI): domain Bacteria; kingdom Bacillati; phylum Bacillota; class Bacilli; order Lactobacillales; family Aerococcaceae; genus Facklamia; species Facklamia sp. P12932. Next base: position 154,703 of record NZ_JBNUPG010000003.1, read on the forward strand.
AAGATTTATTGTATAGCTCCTATTCATATATATCCCGGTACAATTATGAAGGTAAGTGGACTAGATGATTTAAATCAAATAGATGGCTTTCACGCACTTGCCCAATGTCATGTCGAGGGAGACTTGATTGAATCTTCAGGAAATGTCCACCAAGTTTTTTGTTATTTACATTTGTTAGCTGATAGTAAAGGTGAAATTAATGCAATTATTGATGATATTCTCAATCATATTAGTGTAAAAAATACAGAAAATGACGATATGTTATTTAGAATTATCTAAATAGGAGATAATATATGAAAAAGAAAGATACAATTTTAATAACAAATAATCAAGTTACTAAGGTATTAAATGATATAGAGATTTTAATTTCGTTAGTTGAAAAATCTTTTTTGAGATATACTGAAGGAAAAACCATTCTTCCAGAAAAAAATTCACAAATTTTCGATGAGATGATCCAAAACAGAATTAATTGTATGCCTGCTACACTTATTGAAGAGAAGGTCGCCGGTGTCAAATGGGTTTCTGTATTTCCTAATAATCCTATGTATGGATTAGACAATGTTAATGGATTAATGATTTTATCCGAGATTGAATCTGGACAACCAATCGCAGTTATGGATTGTGCAGCTTTAACCAGTATAAGAACAGCATCAGTTGGAGCTTGCGCTTTGAAATATTTATCAAAGAAAAACCCTGACTCCATTGGCTTTATAGGGTCAGGCGCTGAAGCAAGAGCACATTTTAAAATTATTAAAGATTTATTTCCAACTATTGCTAGCTGTTTTGTATCCTCAAATTCTTTCGAATCAAATGAAAACTTTATTAAAGATGTTAGAAAGCAATATTCAAATGTAAATTATATTAATTGCGAAGATAATTTCGAAAAAGCAGTTTTTGATTCTGATATTATTGTCACTGCTACAAGCGCTCAAAAACCGTTACTTAAAGAGAGTTGGATAAAATCAGGCGCTACCTATGTTCATGTAGGTGGTTACGAAGATGAATATAATGTTGCGTTATCGGCATCAAAAATTGTGTGCGATAAATGGGAAAATGTGAAGCACAGAGGAAGTCAGACAATAAGCAAAATGTACAAGAGTGGCTTGCTTACTGATGAAAATATATACGCTGATTTATCAGAAATTATAGCTGGTAAAAAAATTGGAAGAGAGAATGAAGATGAGTTTATCTATTTCAATTCTGTTGGTTTAGCATACATAGATGTTATGATAGCCAACTATGTTTACGAGTGCTATAGGGATAAAAAAGATGCATTTAAATTCCAATTTAAAGATAGCTAGGGAGGGAGAGTAGTTGAGTAACGAAGATCATATTAGAATTACAGGATATAATGATGATAAAGGCATCTCATATTTAAGAAGTCGTTTTAAAAAATATAATTTATTGATTGATCGATTTATAGATAGTGAAATGAGCTTTTTAAAGAGACTGCATATTGCAGTTGATTTTATTTTTTCTGTAATTTTCCTAGGCGCTGGGATAAATGATTATTTTCAATATAATTTCTATTATCGAAAATATAATGATCGTAAACGTTTTATTGTTGGAAGGAAATGGCTTTATATGGTGAAGAAGTTTAACGGAAGTCTGACCAATGAATTAATAGATGATAAAAGTCATTTTAATTCATTATACGATAATTTTCTTGGACGTGATTGGTTAGATACTAGTATTGCAAGTGAAGAAGAATTTTTAGATTTTGTAAAAAAACATCCTACTTTTATTTATAAGATCAAAGTAGGAAGTGGTGGCAACGGTATAGGTATATATAAAAGTCAAGAGAGTAAAAGTCTAATTAATGATTTTTTGGATTTCAAAAAAAATAATTTAATAATTGAGGAAATCATCCATCAACATTCCGAAATGAAAAAATTCAATCCTTCATCAGTTAACACAATAAGACTCGTTACGGTGGTTAATAACGAAGAAGTGGAAATAGTACATGCTGTGTTTAGGGCTGGATCTGGTAAAGGCTTTACAGATAATTTTCATCATCTAGGAATAGCAGCTTTAATAGATATCGAGCTTGGTATTGTTTATACTCAAGGTATTAATAAATTGAATGAAAAATTTATTGTACATCCCTATTCACATAAAGAAATTATAGGATTTCATATACCTTATTGGACGAAAGTAAAAGCTACTGTAAAAAATGCAGCCTTAATTAATCCTGAGATTAGATATATAGGTTGGGATGTCTCTATTAAAGAGGATGGAACAATTTGTATCATTGAGGGGAACTGTGCTTCTGATCCTGATATCACTCAAATGCCGGATCAGATTGGAAAGTGGGAAGACTATAAAAAATATATTAATTAAAAGATTTAGTTAGGAGCAGTTTTAATGAATAGTCCTTTAATTAGCATCATAATACCAATGTATAATAGCGAAAAATATATTCAGGAAACTGTCTATAGTATTACGAAACAAAATTTCTCAAATTATGAAATAATTTTGATCGATAATAATTCTGTGGATAATACTTTAATAATTGCTGAAGAATTAGCTAATAATAACGATAGAATTGAAGTTTATAATTGTAAAAAGCAAGGACCTAGTGCAGCAAGAAATATGGGAATTAAATATTCAAAAGGAGAATATATATATTTTATAGATTCGGATGATTATTTAGTGGACTATTCTTTGAAGACTTTAGAGGAAATTATCTATGATTATTTGCCTGAAATGATAATTTTCGGGTTTAGTATAGATGGAAAAAACAATAAAATTAATACGACTTTTAAAATAAAAGAGGGGCACTATAATTCTAAAGACTCAAGAAAGTTCTTGGAAAAAATGGTTAGATCCAATACTAAATTTAATGTACCATCTTATCTTTTCATTCGATTGATTAAAAGAAGTATCATCATAGATAATGATTTGTTTTTTGATGAGAATGTTTATAGATCAGAGGACTTTCAGTTTTTAGTTAAAGTTCATTACTATATCAATGATATGTATGTTATGTATAGTAAAAAGTTTTCTGTTTACAGACAAGTTCATTCCTCGATTACACATACATATACAGAGAATTATTGGGATGTCGTTAAAGAAATCTTTAAAGATTTGATAAGATTTTCAGTAGATAAGAAAGATATATTACTTAAAGAAGATTTGTCTTATAAATTTTATGTTTATGCATATTTAGCATGTGAAAACATCATATTCAGTGTCAAAGAATTTAAACAAAAAAAGAAATTATTAAAAAATATTATAGTAGATTCTTTTATGAAAGAAATGAATGAGCTAACTAATATTTCAAAAGGTTTTAGAACTATAGGTATATCTTATCTGATACTGAGAAGTAATTTTTATTTGATTATATATTTGTATATTAAGTTGAAGGAGAAGTTATAATGAACTTCGATAGAAAAAATTTATATTTTAATATTTTATGCACTAGTGTCTTTCTCGCTGGAATATCATCCTATCTTTTAAGAAATTCTTTATATGTTTTTCTTTTTTCTTTTGTAATGTGGTTAATGGTCTCTTATTATTCAATTTTTATAAAAAATATAAAACCTAGCTTATTATGTTATCAAATAACTTCGTTTGTATTTTTATATGGAGGGAGCATACTTAGTTACATTATTAAAAAAGAACCTTTATACAATTTTAATGAAGATATTCTATTACACACTTATATACTACTACTCATTTCGCAATTTACTGTTTATTTAAGTTATGCTATTTTCAACTTTCAAAGAAAGAATAATGCTCCAAATAAAAATATCAACTCTTTAAATCTCATTCGATTAATATCTATTATTTTCTTTACAATTGGTTTAATACCTATGATCTTACTAATAAGAGAAAATGTAGAATTTGTTTCTCAAAACTCATATGAGTCGCTTTACTTGAGAGGTGGAAGTTCGTTTAACAGTATATTGGTTAGATTATCTCAATTTTTTATAATGAGTTTCTATTTATATCTATCAACATTTCCTAAAAAGAAAAATGTATTGATTATTTCAACTGTCTTCCTATTAGTAAGAAGTGTATCTTTATTATCTGGAAGGAGAACAGATTTTATGTTATCTGTTATGATAGTGTTCTTCTATATATTAATAAGAAATATTATAGATGACAATCAAAAATGGATTACTAAAAAGTTTGTTATAACAGCTGTTTTATCTTTTCCTTTACTTATATTGCTTTTATATAATATAAGTAACTTTAGAAATGGAGAGCCACTTTCTTTTGATCTGAGTGAATCGTTCTTGTCTTTCTTTAAAGATCAGGGGGTTAGCATTACTGTTATTCAATATGGGAAATACTTTCAAGATGTTTTACCTGATCAACCTTATTTATTCGGACCGATAATTGATTTTTTAAAATACAATGAAATAACCAAGATGTTTTTTGACTTTACTTATTATAAACCTCAAACAATTGAATCAGCTTTTTGGGGAAATTCATTTGGAGACTCTATATCATATTTAGTATTACCTTATACTTACAAATTAGGACGAGGTTTAGGTTCTAATTATATTGCAGAGGCCTATCACACATTAGGATTATTTGGGGTATATTTTATAAATATTATTTATGGTCTAGTACTAAGATATAATGATATGAACTTTGGTCGTAATATTGTTTTGTCATATTTCTCTTTTTTCATGTTATCTAGAATTTTTTATGCACCAAGATCTACCGCCTTATCCTTTATATCAAGTACATTTAGCTTTACCAATGTGATATACATATTGTTCATATATTTGTTTGTAAAATATTTAGGGCAAATATTAAGTAAGAATAATTACAGATCAATAATTTTAAAAGGAAATTCCTATGAAAGAAAGAATTAAAGGGGTTACATTGTCATATATATATATGGCAACTCATATATTTGTTAGCTTTATTAGTGTGCCTATAATTTTAAAATTTGTTGGTGAAGAAGAATACGGTGTCTATCAAATTGTAGGAGCTTTAATTTCATACGTTGCTATTTTTGAAACAAGTATTTCAGGAGGAACACTGAAATATTTTTCGCAAGCTGTAGCCAAAAAAAGTCAACAAGATATGAAGATTGTTTTATCAATTTCGCGAAAAATAAATAGATATTTATCTTTTGCTTTAGTGCTAATTTGTGTTCTTTTTTTAACGTTATTTAAATTCTTTTATGAGGAATCATTATTACATAGTCAAATGAATGAAAGTTTAATAATGATAATACTCCTTTTTTTAAACTTAATATTCTCTTTATCAAATTCAATTTATTTAGCTGCTATTACCTCTTATGAAAAGTTTACCTTTCTGAGATTAATTTTAATCGTCTCAAAACTTATTCAACCTCTGATGTATTCATTTTTTTTAAAAATCTTTCCATATGCAGTTACAATAGTGGTTATTCAGTTATGCATAAATTTAATTTTATGTCTTTTAAGATATTTATATTTCAAAAAACATATAAGGATTACTATTCCTAGAAAGATCTCTAATCCTACTTTATTAAGGAGTATGTTGTTTTTTTCAACTAGCATATTGTTATCTAGTATAGCTGATCAGATTTTTTGGAAAACTGATCAGTTAATATTAGGTAGTATGTTTTCACCTACTATCGTCGCTGTATATTCAATTGGTTCTCAAATTTACTATAATTACATGCTAATAGGGATACAAGCATCTACAGTTTTTTACCCTGAACTATCAAGATTGAATCAGAAGAGTGATGGAATACAATTAATGTCTAATCTTTTTATAAAAGTTGGAAGGATTTCTTATTATTTATTGTTTTCGATTGTTATTGGGTTTATGTTATTTGGAAAAGAATTTATTCATATTTGGGTTGGATCTAATTTTGAAGAATCTTACTATATTGCACTCATAGTTATGATTCCTTTTACTATAGATATTGTTCAACATATAGGTTTAAATATTTTACAAGTAATTAATAAGTATAGTTTTCGAGCTAAAATATATTTGTTCTCAGCAATACTTAATATATTATCCACTTTAGTTTTATCTAAATATATGGGAGCGCTCGGTGCTGCGCTTTCAACGGGAATTACAATGCTAATAACAAGTGGATTTATTTTAAATTGGTATTATTATTCCATTGTTAAATTAGATATTATCCGTTTTTGGAAGGAAATTATATTTATTACGATACGTTTAATACCTTCGGTGCTTGTTGGGTTTTTGATAAATTTAATAATTGATGAATTTTCTTTATTTAATTTTATTCTAAAGCTTGTATTATTTCTTTCGTTTTATTTAATCAATTGTTATTTAACTATGAATGATTATGAGAAAAAGCTAATTATAAATCTTGTTGGCTTCGTAAAAAGATAAATAAATATTTTGGATGAATATTATGAATAATAGTTCGTAAAGCCATTATTCCAGCAGCTGGTTATGGAACGCGTTTTCTACCAGCTACTAAAGCCATGCCGAAAGAAATGTTACCGATTATTGATAAACCAACCATTCAGTATATCGTAGAGGAAGCAGTGGCAGCAGGTATTGAGGATATTATTATCATTACAGGGAAGTCTAAACGAGCCATTGAAGACCATTTTGACAAGAATACCGAGTTAGAATTAGACCTGATGAACAAGGGGAAGATTGCTATGTTAGAGTCGGTTCAAAAGGCCTCCAACCTAGCGAACGTCTACTTTATTCGCCAAAAAGAAATGAAAGGTTTGGGCGATGCCATTTATACCGCCAGAAGCTTTATTGGTGACGAGCCCTTTGCCGTTCTTCTGGGTGATGATATTGTGGTATCAGAAGAGGGTGATCAACCAGCCATTCAACAATTAATGGACGAATACGATTTAACCGGCTCCTCCGTTATCGGTGTCCAGACGGTCTCTCAAGACCAAACCCATCGCTATGGTATTATTGATCCCTTGGAACAAGATGGGCGCTTATACAAGGTCAAAACCTTTGTTGAAAAGCCTAAGCAAGGAACAGCCCCTTCCAATCAAGCCATTATGGGAAGATACGTTTTAACGCCTAAGATCTTTGATTTTCTAGCCAAGAAACAAGTCGGCGCCGGCGGAGAGATCCAACTGACTGATGCCATTCAAATGTTAAACCAAGTCGAACCGGTCTATGCCTATGACTTCAAAGGCATTCGTTATGACGTCGGGGAGAAAATCGGTTTTATTAAGACCACCATTGACTTCGCCCTCCACCGCGAATTCGCTGAGGAAATCCGTCAGTATATGCGAGAGAAGTTGGAAGAATAAGATGAATAGATTAACCCCCTAGAGTTGAAGTTAGCTCTAGGGATTTTTATTTTCGCCCTACTTATTAATTAAATAATTGGATCGTTTCATCGATTTTCTCTTCGACTAGTTTAAGGATGACTGATTTTTCAAGCTTCGCCTTATAAATAATATAATCTAAACATTCCGAATGACTCGGTAAGACGCTTTTTTCAATTAGCTTGTATTTATCCAGAATGGTAGGGTAGGTAGCTGTGGTCCAAGTGTAACTGCCTTGAATGGTGGCGATAAAGTCAAGCAGTGAACCTCGCTCATAAACTTGGATTAATTTCTTTGAGGAATTAATTTTTTTCTGCCATAAATAGGCCTCAGTATAATCATCCCATTCAAAATCACCGTGGATAATTTCTGTAAAGGGTTCTAAGTCTTTAAGTGCTAAATGCTCTTTTTTAGCCAGTGGGTGCTGCTGAGAAATCAGAACGACTCGAGGAAAGGAGGAAAGCTGCTTCCACTCAATATAACGCGCTTTTAATTGATTTTCAAAATGCTCCTTGTTCTCCGTATAAAAACGAATAATACCAATATCTGCATTGCCACTATTAACATCCTCGATGACTTGTAAGTTGGTTGTTTCAGAAAATTTGATCGATAAGTTATGATGTTCCTCTTGCAGGCGGTTGATCATTTTGGCGATTGCAAAAGCAATATAAGAAGACCTCCTGGCAGAAATAGAAAGCGAAGAGAAGTAATTAGTCGGTGTTAGATATTTGGTTTCAATTGACTGATAAAGGGCATCGAGTTTTTCCAAATCATTAAGAACTTGCTGGCCATCATTCGTTAGTTGAACCCCTTTGTGAGTACGATCGAAAATAGTAAAACCAATCGATTCTTCAAACCTTTTTAATATTGAACTCAAATAGGGTTGTGAAACGAAAAGATTTTGAGAAGCTTTGCTGATTGAACCCGTCTTAGCGATTTCCAAAATGTATTGAATATGATGAATGTCCATGGTCTAGGCTCCTAATAGTTTGATTATAAGTAAATGAGGATAGGTGGTATTGTTATCATCTATTTTTAATTGCTAGAGGATGATGGTAAAATTTAATTAAAGATGTAAGCGCTATCTTTAAAAGAGAACGGTTCTCAATAAGTTTATCATAGTTGAAGTCTTTTTTTAAAATTTAATAGGGAGGAATCTGTATGTCAGACCATCTAAAATTTGCCAACCATCCTTTGATGTATCTGGTTAGTGGAATTGGTATTGCTTTAGTGTTGATTCAAGGGACCTACATCCTAAAGAAAGCGATGAAGGCAACCAAAGAATTAAATATGGATCAACAGCGCGTTAAAAAAGGCCTACGAGTCGCAGCCATGGCCAGTATTGGACCGGCTTTAGGGATTGTAGGGAGTATTTTATCCTTGATTGTCTCATTAGGTGCGCCAGTTTCAGCCTTGCGGATGTCAATTATTGGAGGTACCAACTATGAAACCATGGCCGCCACCTTTGGTGCGCAAGCAGCAGGCGGAGAACTCTCTCCAATGATGGATCCAACGGTGTATGCCAATGCCTTATGGACGCCGGCTTTAGGGGTTATCCCTTGGCTAATTGTGACCTTCTTCTTTGGCCATCGCATGAATGTTATTAATGATTTTATGACAGGTGGACGAAAGGCCTTATTACCAGCAGTCAGTGTCGGTGCCATGTTAGGGTCTTTTGCCTACTTTGTCATGAATAATGTCGTAAAAATTAATGTCAATCCATCCTACGCCGTCGCTTCTTTATCGGCTTTAGTGATTATGATTATCTGCCAAAAACTAAGCGACCAATACGAATGGTTAAAGTCTTGGTCACTAACGATTGCCATGTTTGCCGGTGCCTTATGTGGCATGTTCTTTGTATAGATCTATAAGGAGGAAAAAGAATGGGAGCCTATGAAAAATTCACCAAAAGTATAACTAATTTTGGTCGCTTAACCATGGTCTTGGGAGTGATTTCCGTATTACTACCCCCTCTAACCATGACCTTTGTCTTTGGTTATAATCCAGGTTTTGCCGCCATCATCGCCGGAGCTATTTCACAAATGTCTGTTTCTGGAGCTTTCTATCTGAGTGAACCTTTAACTTACTTCCCAATTGTTGGTACATCAGGCTTATATTTAACCATGTTATCAGGTAATGGGGTCAATATGAAGATTCCTGCCGCAGCCATTTCATCGGAAGCCTCAGGCTACAAGCAAGGGACAGATGAAGGGGCTTTGATGGGGACAATCGGTTTAGCTGTATCCATCTATGTGGCTGTTTTCTTTGTGATTTTTGCGACCATTTTAGGACAAACGGTGATTACTACCTTACCTGCCGACTTAGCGAAGTATTTTGAGCTAATCATTCCAGGCATTTATGGGGCAATCTTTGGCCAATTTATGGTCAAGTCATACAAGACCGGTCTTTTTGCACTGTTGATTTCAACCGTTATGATCTACATTGTTCAGTTCATTCCAGGAAATCCATCTTTTGTTATTACTTTAACATCTATCTTTACTACTATTTTATTTGCGCGTAAACAATTAGAAAAAGGTCAATTAAATTAATAGGAGGTATACTATGATTGCTGAACGTAATTTAGAAATTTTTGAAGAAATGTTGATGATTCATTCGCCCTCTAAAGAGGAAAAAGAAATGGCAGATTATGTCATTAAATTTCTTGAAAATCTTGGAGCCGAGATTCATCTTGACGAAAGCCAGCATACCTACGGTGGCAATTCGCCAGTTATCTTTGCGAAAATTAAAGGAGACATAGAAGGCGAGGGCGTGTCACTAAATGCTCATACCGATGTGATTCAGCCCAATAAAAACTTAAAAATCGTTAAAAAGGACAATATTTGGTCCTCAGATGGGACGACGACCTTAGGTGGGGACGATAAGGCCGGTCTGGCCGCTATTTTAACCGCTGTGGAATACATTGTTAAGCATCAGATTAGTCACCAAGATATTTATGTAATCGTCACTCCCGGTGAAGAGCAGGGGATGTTAGGTGCGCGGAATATTAATTGGGAAAGTGTCTACCAGCATATCAATCCTGCTAAAAACTTAATTGTAGCTGACAATGCCGGCAAGGCCAATAAGGTCGCCTACCAAGCACCGACTTGTTACCGCTTTGAGATCACCATTGGAGGGCGTAAGGCCCATGCGGGGATCGAACCAGAAAAGGGCATTAATGCCATCCAAGTAGCGAGCAAAGTCATTAGCCAAATGCCGCTCTTAAGGATTGATGACGAAACAACCGCCAATGTGTCGCAAATTACTTCTGATTTCCCTAATAATGTGGTGCCAGATTCTTGTATCTTTACCGGTGAAATCCGCTCGCATCAAGAAGAAAAGGTCGACCAATTATTACAAGCCTACGAAGGCATTATCCAGCAGTATACAAACGACTATACCATCGAAACGCGTCGTGACTACCCAGCCCTTGCCAGTCAAGATGACCTCAAATTCGTCAAAGAAATTGTCGCAGCCTACGAAACAGTCGGTGTCAAAGCAGAGCCTCAAATTATCGGTGGAGGATCGGATGCCAACTTTTTTGCCGAAGAAGGTTTTAACTCAGCCATTGTCGGTGTGGGAATGGAGCTGGTTCATACGACGGAAGAATACCTAGATACGGATGAAATGATCCTAACGACTAAAGCGTTGATCAATTATTTAAGTAAAGATTAAGTAGGTGGTTTAATGCCAAGCAAAGAACTATTTGAAAGAAATGATCAATACGAAAAAAAAATCATTCAATGGAGACGTGATTTACATCAGATTCCTGAGTTAGGCTTAGATTTGCCTAAGACAGTGGATTATGTTCGCAGTCAACTCATAGGAATGGGTCTTTCGGTTGAAGACCATTATGTCAACGGAAATGGCTTGGCTGTCGTCATAGAAGGAAGCAAAGAAGGGAGTCCAAATGATCGAGTAATGGGACTTCGAGCCGATATGGATGGTTTACCCATCCAAGAGGAAACGGGCTTGTCTTTTGCTTCGAGAAACGGTAATATGCATGCTTGTGGCCATGATGGACATACGGCTACGCTTCTAGCCGTCGCTGACTTTTTATCCCATCACCGTCATTTATTTGGAGGTAAGGTTAAACTAATCTTCCAACCCGGTGAAGAATACCCCGGAGGGGCAGAGCCAATGATTCAAGAAGGTGTCCTTAAAAATCCGGATGTAACACGGGTATTAGGTTTTCATATCGGTCATTTAGATAAAGCAATTGCTCCGGGTCATATTTCTTATCGTGTTGGTCCTATGATGGCCTCGATGGATCGTTTTCAGATTATAATCAAAGGCTTTGGCTTTCATGCCGGTTATCCTGAATCTTCCAAAGATCCGATTACAGTGGCTGCTGAATTGATAATGGCCTTTCAAACCATTAAGAGTCGGAATATTAAAGCCAGTGATCCAGTAGTCGTTTCTGTGACCCATATTGAAGGGGGCTTTAATCAAAATATTATCCCTGATCAAGTCTTCATTGAAGGCACCGTAAGGACTTTAAATGATGATTTGAGAGCATTTGTTCATCAGCGAATGGATAAGATTACCAAAGGTTTGGAAGTCGCTTATGATGTAAAAATTGACCTGTCTTATGAGTATAAATACCCCGTCTTAGTAAACGATCAAGCCTCTACTTTAGATACTGTTAAAGCTTTACAAGCAGGACTAGGCGATGATTACCTTATTCCATCAGCAGAGGCCTTAATGGGGGCTGAGGACTTTGCCTATTATGGTAAAGAGCTTCCAGCAACTTTCTTATTTTTAGCCAACCCAAGAGAGATTGAAGGCCAGTTCCATGGTCACCATTCTTCTAAATTCGATATCGATGAAAGCAAGCTCATCTTAGCCTTTAAGGCCTTTATTTTAGCAACCCTTGATTATTTACAATAGAATGATTAAAACCGGTGATTTTTCACCGGTTTTTTGTATTAACAATTTTTTATTATTATAATTTTAATATATAAATGATAATTTTTAGCATAAAATAGATAATTTAGTTGATTGAATTTTGAAATAATTTTTCTTAAAATAAACATAATTAGTAAGCGCTTACGAAGAAATAAGGAGGGTTTTATATGTTAAATAAGACGAAAGTATCAGATCCTAAACTTTATGAAATCGTTATTGATGAGTTAAAAAGACAAGAGAAAAATATTGAAATGATCGCGTCAGAAAGCACTGTTCCTATTGAGATAATGGAATTATCGGGTTCTATATTCACCAATAAGACACTTGAAGGTTATCCTGGTAAACGTTATCAACAAGGAGCGCAATGTGCCGATGTACTAGAAATAGAAGCCATTGAACGTGCAAAAGAACTCTTTAAATGTGAACATGTGAATATTCAACCTTATTCTGGAACAACTGCTAACTATTCTGTTTATGCGGCTGTTCTTGAACCAGGAGATACGGTTTTATCAATGAAGCTAGATCAAGGCGGTCACTTATCTCATGGATCAAAAGCTAATTTTATGAATAAATTCTATAATTTTGTTCACTATCCTCTTAATAATGAAAATGAGCAAGTAGATTATTCCGAACTTGAAAGGTTAGCCGTTCGGCATCAGCCAAAGTTAATTATCGCTGGTGGATCGGCTTATCCCCGTTTATTAGATTATGAAAAATTTAGAGCTATTGCTGATAAAGTAAATGCTTATTTGATGGTTGATGCTGCACATATTATTGGTTTAATTGCAGCTAAGGTGATTCCTTCACCTGTACCATATGCTGATTTTATTACCGCTTCAACCACTAAAACCTTTTCAGGACCGCGATCTGGAATCATATTATGCAAAAAAGAACATGCTAAAAAAATTGATCATGGTGTATTTCCTGCTGCTTTGGGATCAATGCATTTAACAACCATGGCAGCAAAATGTTGGTTGTTCAAGCATTGTCAAAGTCAAGAGTATCAAACCCTTATGCAACAAGTTGTGAAGAACTCTAAAACTTTGGCTAAAGCTTTGGAGAATAAAGGTTTCCGTCTTGTTGCAAATGGTTCAGATACGCATCTGCTCTTAGTTGATTTACGACAAAAAAATATTACTGGAAAGCAAATGGATGAAGCTTTAAATAAGATTGGAATTACTGTAAATAAAAATCAAATTCCTTCAGATCCTTTAGGTCCAAATGAAACAAGCGGAATTCGAATAGGAACAATGGCAACAACTCAGCGTGGTATGAAAGAAGATGAGATGTTATTCATAGCTGAACTTATGAATAAAACGGCTGAATGTTTAATAAATGAAAAATCTTTTGAATCATTAAAAAAACAAGTAAGAGAATTAGTCAATCAATTCCCTTTATATTCTAAAGAAGAGATTGAATACATAGTCGGGAAATAATTGAAAGGAGTCGCATATGTTAGAAGCAAAGGTAATTAAAAGCAGAGGACTAGAACTTGTGTCAATCATTCACTTTCCAGAAGTATCGATTGATAATAAAACATTAATCTTTTTTTGTCACGGTTTTGTGGGGCACAAGATTACACCTCACCGGATGTTACCTAAATTAACACAGCAATTAACTCAGTTGGGGTATACTGTTTGTCGAACGGATTGCATTGGATCCGGAGACAGTGAGGGAAATGAAGACTATATGATAATCGAAGATCAAATTAAGGATTATCTCAAAGTATTTGAAATTTTAGAAGAGTCATATAGCTGGGAAAAAATCATTCTCTTAGGTTACAGTATGGGCGGGACAACTGCTACCCTACTCAGTAATGAGATTGATCCAGATGGTCTAGTACTTTGGTCACCAGTATCTGATCCGCTGTGGAATTTTCAACATCTATTAGGTTCAGAACGTTTTCAAGCCGGAATGCAAGGTAATTATATATCTATTGAAGGAGATGAAGTCAGTCCGAAATTCTTTGAAAATATCGATCAGATACATCCTTTAGAAATAGTTAAAAAATTAAATATTCCTATTCGTGTCATCCATGGTTCGCACGATCAAGATGTTTTACCTATTAATGGATGGTTGTATTATCATTTTGCCAAAGATGGAAAAATTCATATCGTAGAAAATGCGGGACATACATACGATGATATCATTCTTCAAGAAGATCTTTTCGCTAAAACAATTGAATACCTCAAAGAAATTTAAAAGGAGTTGAGAATAATGTCTGGAATATTAAATGATATTGCTGGTAAGATATGGGGCTTACCAATAATTTTCATGATTTTATTAGCTAGTTTATATTTTTCAATCGTTATGAAGTTTCCACAATTTACTCAATTTAAGGAAATGTTGCGATTACTAAAAGAGCGTGGAGAGTCGGAACAAGGTCTTTCTCCCATTCAATCTTTTATTTTTACTGCTGCTCGTACAGTGGGCGTTGGTAATATTGCTGGAATGGCGGCTGGTATCTACTTTGGTGGTCCCGGAGCTATTTTCTGGTTATGGGTATTAGCAATTTTTGGATCTAGTATTGCTATTATTGAAGGAACATTAGCTCAAACTTATAAAAAAGTCATTAATAATGAGTATAAAAGTGGTCCTGCCAATTATATGGCTGAAGGGTTTTCAAACCGAAAAGTAGGTCGCGTTTTTGCTATTCTCTATTCAATCATAACTACTGTCTCATTAACTGTGTTGATGTCAGGCGTACAATCTTATTATATTGTTCAAGGTTTACATTCGGCCATGAACTTACCAGTTATACTATTATCCACTATTTTTACATTAATTTTAGGCATTGTGATTTTTGGAGGCTTAAAACGTATCGGAAGAACAAGTCAAAAAATTTCTCCAGTAGCTGGTTTGTTATATGTGATCATGTCAATTATTGTCATAATAATGAATATTGATAAATTGGGTGAAACGTTAAGTCTAATCTTTAGTTCAGCATTTGGTCAAGATGCAGTCTTTGGAGCGATGTTAGGTAGTGCTCTTCAATGGGGAATTAGAAGGGGTGTTCATGCGAATGAAATTGGTATCGGTACTTCCGCAATCACTTCTGCGACTTCACAAGTTTCTCATCCCGCTCAACAAGGACTTTTAGGTGGTATGAGTGTATATATTGGAACGCTTTTTGTCTGTACAACAACTACTTTTATGATTCTTATGACAGGAAGTTATAATGTTATTAATGACCAGAAAGAAATAGTTTTTGAAGGGGTCAAAGGGTTAGAATATGGTAATCCTTTTGTAGCTAATGCTATTCAATCAGTTGTTCCTATTCCTAATTTTGGTAATATATTTATAGCTTTAGCTATTTTAGTTTTTGCATTTGTTGCTTTAACGGCTTTCTATCTTTATGCAGAGAGTAGTTTATCTTATATTATAGGTGATAATAAGACAGGTTATACTATCTTAAAAGTTGTTTTTTTAGGAGCAGTTTTTGGCGGAACTTTAGTAGTATCTGATACAATATGGGCATTAGCTGATATTGGAAATGGTTTAATGGCTTGGACCAATATTATTGCTCTAATATTTATCGGTCACAAAGGTGTTAAAATCCTTAATGACTATACAGATCAATTGAATAGAGGTATTCAAAATCCAACATTTGATCCTCGATCAGTTGGTATTCATTCAGGTGCAGAACTCTGGCAAAATGCCAAGAATTAAAAGTTAGTTAATCATAATAGAAGTTGAGGGTAGGTGATTTATTGGAAATTGAAGAATTTTATTGGGGGAAAGTACAATGGCTGGATGGATTACACCATAATATCAATATTGGTATTTCTTTAATCAACCCACATACATATCAAAAACCACATATCCATTATGAAAACGAACAATTTATCTATGTTATAAGTGGAGAAGGCGCTTATCAAGTAAATGACCAAACTTTTCAATTAAAAGCTGGTGATTATCTATTATTTCCATATAATTCAATTCATTCGACAACTAATAATATGGATGAACCTTTAGTTGATTTGGTGGTTTCGATTCCTCGTTTATCGAATAATAACTATATTAATCATACAAAAGAACAATCCACATCTATTTCGAAAGATTTATTAGGTGAGGCTATTGAAAGTATTATTATTGAAATGAAGGATCAAGTTATATTAGATTATTGTATTATCAATGGTGTTAAGGATATCAAATATTGTAGTAATAAACCCATCAAATACGACGATTTAACTTCTATTTTTCAATTAATAGACAGTATAAATTTATCGCCAGGTCAATCAACAACTTTTAAGCAGTATTTTCTTTTTCCGATTTTTTTTCATGATGAAGTGCTGGGGATCATAATTTTTAATTCAGAAAGTTTATTGATAGATGAAATGCCAACCTCAACAAAAAAGAGTATCTTTAATTTTTTTAACAGTTTAATAGATAGTATTGAAAGCTACGCAATCCATCATTCTGTAAAAAAGAAATTAAATGATAGTATACATCAGTTAGAAAATAAGAGAAATATTATTAAAACAATGGCTCAACAATTAAATTTTGAAAAAGAAAAAAGTTCTTCTTTAAAAATTAATAACCATTTTATGTTCAACACCTTAAATTACATGGCTAACTTAGCGATCAAAGAAGACAATGTCCGTTTGTATGATTTGATTGTTCTCTTTGCTGATATGGTACGATACACATCAGATAATTCCGGTATGTTAATTTCAATTCGTCAAGAACTTGAGTATTTAAACGCTTATATTCAGCTTCAAAAATCAAGATATCCTAATTTTGAATTTAATATTGAAGTTGATGATACTGTTTTACAAAATGGAATTCCAATAAACTGCTTACAACCTATTGTAGAGAATGCTTTTTCACACGGTTTTATAAATTATGATGGACGAAAAATTATTAATTTGGTTATACATTTAATAAATAAAGAAAAAATTGAATTAATCGTGCAAAATAATGGAAATACACTAGATATGAACGGCGTAAGAAATATTAATTCTAATTTAGCGATAGGTACTGATAATGGATTATCTTTGGTATATCAGAAATTCTATAATAATTTTCAAAAAAATTTTACTATGTCGTTACAATCCAATCCAGAATTTACTCAAATGACTATTCGCTTTCCGAAAGAAGTGGTAATGTAATGCTTTCTGTAGCAATAATTGATGATGAAGAATCTGTATATCATATTATTAGTAAAATTATCGAGATGGAAAAATTACCTATGAGTGTGGATGCATATATATGCGATGGTAAACATGCATTGAAATTGTTAGAAGATGCAAATTTTGATCTCATTTTCGTTGATATTCGTATGCCCTATCATTCAGGTTTAGAAGTTATGGAGACTTATCCTGAATTCCAATACATTGTAATCACTGCTTATAATGAATTCGAATATGCTCAAGAAGCTTTGCGATTAAATGCTAAAGACATTTTATTAAAACCGATTGATCGGAAAAAATTTGTTGCAGCTGTAAATCGGGTATTTAATATGAATCTTTATGGAAATGAAATTGTCGACGATTTAATACTATATTTGAATAAAAACTATTATCAAGTTGATTTAAATTTAACTGATTTAGCCAATCGTTATTTTATGAAAGCTAGCAATCTCTGTCGCTTATTTAAAAATCATACAAATCAAACTATAATGAACTATCTTACATCTCAACGAATTAATAGGGCAAAGGATCTATTGCAAGAATCTAATATGTCAATTAGCGAAATATCTCATTCGGTTGGTTTTCAGTCAGAAACTGTATTTTATCGTAAGTTTAAAGAACTCAATCACATAACTCCTTCAACATATCGTAAATCACTTTAGATAAGCCTTCTTATAAAATTTTGTTTTATAGGAAGGTTTTCATCTATAGTTTTATCTAAATTTCTGTCTTAAAGTATTTTATCGTAATTCTTCGCTTTTTGTTAGACGATAATACATATGTGACATAAAACAAATAAAAATAGGGAGCTTCTGTTACACTAAAGATATACAAACAACTTAGCGAAAGGAAGCTCCCATGAAAAATATTA